>CBEUWV010000141.1:0-5535 GCA_965546895.1 uncultured bacterium | reverse complement strand
CCTCTACTTTGGCTGTTCCCTCCTCTACTGTTTCCGCTCATCACAACATGTCAACGGGAAAGGTTTTCCAGGGCAGATTCATCAAAAACGCCACGCCCGACACTGTGTCCACTGGCTACTTTTTCTTGCGTTTGTATAGGATCTCCATCGCCTTTATCTCTTTCTTGCCGTATTGCGTGTGAAACATTTCGAATTTCATTTCATTTTCGTTGATGATTGTGGTTACATTTCGTACTTTCATCGGATGTCCGGTTGTAAAATCATCCCAATTGCCTGTTTCTGTCATTACCTTTCCATTTTCGGACAATTTTCCGGTAGTGAAATAAAATCCTGTTCCAAAATTATCTATCCAGAATGTATTGAACGTTTTTCTGTAATTATCGTATCCTGAAACACTGAATCCTGCAAAGGGCATTCCGGCGTACGAACCCTTCATTCTGCTTACAAGGTAGCGTCCTCCCAGAATCAATTTGTTCTTTGTCGTTCCCTTTGACACTTGCGCTTCCTTGCCCGGCTCCCACATTGTTGTTGTCATGTCCCACTCACCGACAAAATACTCAAAATGCTTATGCATTTCTCC
Organism: uncultured bacterium; assembly: GCA_965546895.1. Taxonomy (GTDB): domain Bacteria; phylum Acidobacteriota; class Holophagae; order Thermotomaculales; family Thermotomaculaceae; genus UM-FILTER-49-7. The sequence continues at coordinate 4,955 of CBEUWV010000141.1, read as the reverse complement.
CGGCGTCGCCAACTTCATCCACATTTCCATCATTTCTTTTTCAGTCATCTGCTTTTTCTTGTTCGCAGCCATTACGCCATTTGAAAATGTGATTGCCACAATCGCAACCAAAAACATCATGAAAACATTCTTCAATTTCATCTTATCCCTCCGTTAATTATAGTTGTTTAATCCTTACATACGTCGAAGGCGGTCAGGTGCAACCGGTGTTAGCCTGCTTCGTTCTCCTGAAGGGGCTTGTTCTTCTTCAACCATAGCAATCCGATTATTGCTACAATTAGCACAACCGTTCTTATCAAACTGGCTTCCATACCAAATTCACCGCCGTTTAGCCAATGAGAACCAAGTGAACTCGACACAAATAGGGTTGTGCCTTCCAATCCCATGCTGCTAACCGAAACGCCAGAGTTCGGCAAGCCAGCAATGAAAAACTGTGCAAAGTTCCAACCAGCATGCCAACCAATGGGTAACCAAAGCGAGCGTAACCACAACAGGCTCAACGCATAGGTGGTAGCCGAGAGCATTATGTTAATCGCTCCCAATGGATCAGCATTTGGATTGAGCAAATGCATTCCACCGAACAGAAGCGAAGTGACAACAATTGCAGGAACTACACCCCAGCCACGTTTGATGTTTTGAAACCAGTAGCCGCGATTCAGGACTTCTTCAACAATCGGCCCCAGAATGGATGATGCAAACAACCATCCCAAGGCCATCAGAACTGTTCCGGTAGGCACACTTGCCAACCCCCAAGCAGGCTTTACTACGCCAATGATAACCATGCCGCCAAAGACCAGTAGCACTTCCACCAAACCTGCGGCAAGTCCACTTACCAGGTATTTCCATTGCTTTTGGGAGAACACCCACCACATATCCTTGAGTTGTTTGCGTTCTAGCCAGCGCCACGCTAACAATACGAGCAAGAGATTTACGCTGAACAAAATAATAATGCCGATGATTTTACCATCAGGACTGATGGTGTTTAGCGTTTTCCCATGGAAGTCAATATCCAGCCAATGCAGGGTATCTACCAGAAGTGCGAGCACAAGCCAAGCGACGATATTACCCACAATGCCCATTATCAGAATGATTTGCAGAATCGAAACTCGCACAATAGGCCATATTCGATCAGACAAGAATGATTTTAGTGATGCCACTTTGTTCATTCCTCCAACGAAGTGCGTTCTCTCACAGACATTGACCACGATAGAGCGGGCGCGAAACGTCCGATCATCTTATTATTATGCACAAATCTCTATTTTCCGCACATGATGCTTATTCATGCTCACAACCATACTCGCCCAACTCATTGATGTCAATAGGAATGCCAAGTCCCTCTCCTTGACAACGCCTCGGCATGGGTGTGCCCGGAAATATTGTAGGTGAATTCCAATTCAAAGTGCACCACGTTGTTCTCAAAAGAAGGCCTCATGGCGATATGCCCTTGGTACCTTCCAAAACAATTGAGTAATTGAGTCCGCAATGGTCTGAGATTTCTTGTTTTGAACCATGCAGGCCATGAGATATCGGCTCTTCCTATCCACGAGGGTGAGAATGTGTCCGGAACCTTTCTTACCCTCTACGAGATCTCCTTTCCAGTCTCCCAGACGGGTTCTTTCATCTACCTCGGCAGGTCTTTCCCATATGCTTACACGGTCCGGAATCAATCCCCGTCCACTCCCATACTTTCTTTGTTTTCTTCGCTTTTTGTGCCGCCTTTGAAGGAATGTGTACAGATCACCACCTTCTTGAGCATCTCGAAATATCCACTGATAAATCATCTCCGTGCTGATCCGCATAGACGGATCGTTGGGATACCGGGCTTTCAATCGTCCAGCGATTCCTTCCGGTGACCAGTACCATCGAAGCCGTTTTTCTACGTAACGCACAAGTCGCGCAGTTCCCGACTGATACTACTGTGGTGACGATTGAGTCGTCGGCCGATTTCGCGAAAACTCAATCCGTACCGAGTAAGATAAAAGATGACATAACGCTCTTCTGATGTAAGATGGTTGTAGGACATGTCAGACCTCCTGGGTATGGGATATTAGAACACCTCATATACCAGATCGTCTGCATGTCCTACCTTTTAGCACCCGGTGGTGCACTTGCACTCGTCACTCTTTGTCGATGGCAACACCGTCGGCAAAGCCATGGTATACTCTTCCCATGAACGAATATGACGGTACCTATGCGGCCCATAAGAATTTTTTCGGAGTAGCCCCAGAGCTGATACTGACACAGTTTGCTGACCTGATTTCGCCTGATCATCCTGTACTGGACATTGGCGCCGGACAGGGGCGAAACGCTTTTTATCTTGCGCGACAGGGATTTTCGGTTATCGCCATGGACAGTTCCTTTCAATCGGCCAGAATTCTCAGAAAGACTGCAAGCGAAGAAGAATTCGCGTTGTCGGTTGTGCATGGTGATGTTCGAAGTTTTCAACCCAAGGAACCGCTTTCCGCCGTACTACTCTTTGGTTTGTTTCAGCTGATATCCAGGAGTGATATTCAACTGCTTGTTTCCAGAATCAGGGACTGGTCAATTGTCGGCGGACTGGTTTTCGTCACCGCTTTCTCCACAGAAGACAACGGAATTCGGATGTTGTCAGAAGAGTGGAAGGAAACAGAGCCCCATTCATACCGGAATGATAGAGGAGAGGTTCAGACATGGCTGGAACCGGAAGAAATCCTCACCTTGTTTCACGGCACAAAGGTACTTTATCACCGGGAAGGTCCGGGAAAATGGCACCGCCATGGAGATGGCCTCCTGGAACAGCACGACATGATTGAAGCTGTATTCCAACTCAAAGAGAAGTAGGAAACCACCGGGGACAGTCATCTCGGTTTGAATATCCATCCTTTCTCCATGCGGATGCAGACAATCCGTTACCGGGTTCTACCAGGTTCCGGCCAAACTGGTCCGCACCGGCGGTAAGCTTGCTGTGAAATTGTTCTGTTCAAAGAAACGCTTTGCCGTTTTCCGGCAAGTATTGGCCGGTTTGCCTTCCCCGTAAAGGGGAATTGGCACCCACAAAAGAGGTGAACCAGAGAGAAGCAGGCTCTATTTTCAAGGTTTGTGGGGACTGTGTGGCTGTTTTCAGCTGAAATGCGTCGTTCTTCGGCCGTTTCCCATGACTGAGTTTGCTTTCAAAGGGAAAATTCAGAAAGATAAGCGCTGTTTACCAATTCGCTGCACTGTTTTCGGTGCATTTTCTCCTTCCAGGCGGGTCAAGAGGGGCCTGAGGCCGTTTGGTGCAGATTCAGGATCTTTTCCATTCTTTGACAATGGGGGGTTTCCATGCTAATTGTACTGTATCAAATCGACTCTGGAGGACAGGATGAGGCTTGACAGAATATTGAAGAAAGTGTGGTTCCTGCTGGTGGTAGTTTCGATGGTATTGCCATCTGCAGGGGCTGTTGTCTCCCCGGCAGCCAGCCGGGAAGGAGCAGCCGTAACAGTTGTAACGACAATTCCGGTGGAGACCACGCTGAACCGGGGAATTACACCCTCTGCCGCGGACACCTGGGTAAAGATGATTGATGATGCTGAAAAGACACTGGATTTCGGGGAATTTTATCTCAACGGTGGGGACAAGATGCCGCTGAAGCGAGTGGTTACTGCCGTTTTACAGGCAAAAAAAAGGGGCGTGTTAATCCGCATTCTCGCTGACAAAAAAATGGAGAGGAATTCTGTTGACCTCATTGCCCGGTTTCGCAAGGCAAAGATTCCTTTGAGGATTCTCGACTGGAGCAAGTTTGCCGGAGGGGTTCTTCATGCCAAGTATTTTGTGGCGGACGGAAAGGTGGCATATGTCGGGAGCCAGAACTTTGACTGGCGGTCCCTGAAACATATTCATGAAACCGGTGTGAAGATTTCCGATCCTGCGGTGGTCAAGGGGATTTCAGAGATTTTCAATGGGGACTGGAAGTTTGCCGGTGGGGATATGAATGCCTACAGGGAGCTGAAGAAGCTGAAACCGATTCACTTTTCTCCGGACCTCCAACTGATGGCAAGTCCGGCAATTGCCAATCCACCTGGAGTAGGGCCGGCACTGCCTGTGTTACTGAGGCTGATCAGAGACGCAAAAAGGAAAATCACCATCCAGCTACTCAACTATTCCACATTCCGGCACTATACAAAAACAAGGTTCCTTGATATTGACAACGCCCTTCGTGCCGCCGCTGCGAGAGGTGTTCATATCTATATGATGGTATCCGACTGGAATAAACGGAAACCGGCGGTTTCCGATTTGAAATCTCTGGCCCGTGTACCTGGGATCACCGTTAAATTTGTTACGATCCCGCCGTCAAAAGATGGATTTATTCCCTACGCCCGGGTCATTCATTCCAAGGTCATGCGAATTGACGATGATATTTGCTGGATCGGCACCAGCAACTGGGGCTACGATTATTTTTACGCATCCAGAAACCTGGAGGTGGTGATACGGGACAAGTCAGCGGCAGAAAAGCTGGACCAGCTGTTTTCCAATCTCTGGGAAAGCCCGTATGGAACGAAAGTGGAACCCAAAGCTGACTACAAACCTCCCCGTATCCACTGAGGTCGGTTAAGCTGATCAAGGAGAAAAACAATGAATCACGAGACACATCTTCTGGCTTTCAGCGGCAGTACAAGGAAAGACTCTTTTAACCGCATGTTGCTTGCCCCGGCCATCCGCGGGGCGATGGGGCGGGGCGCAAGGGTGGAAGAAATCCATTTGAATTATTTCCCCATGCCTCTGTACGATGGCGACCTGGAGGAAAAGGAGGGGGTTCCGGAAACGGCAATCCGCCTGAAGGCCCTGTTCGCCGAGGCAGACGGTTTTCTGATTGCCTCGCCGGAGTACAACGGTTTTTTCTCCGGTGTGTTGAAGAATACGCTGGATTGGTTGTCCCGACCCGTTGCAGAGGAGAACTCGCCGGTTCCGTTCAAGGGTAAGGTTGCGGCCATTATGG
>CBEUWV010000140.1:0-5538 GCA_965546895.1 uncultured bacterium | reverse complement strand
AAAAGGAGTTTTTCGCGGCCAATGAGATTCTGGATTTTTTGATCCCGGAGAGTGTCAGAAAATACTAAGTAACAATTTCTTCCGGAAGAGATTTCGCTCCTTTTGGAGCACTGATGAGGATGGATGAGAGAAGTGTCCAAGGTCAACTATTTTTCCCCTCCGACGACAACTATAATTACTGGATCACAAAGAGCGTGCTCTGGGGCCTCAGCGGTGAGTCCCACTCTTTTGTCTTTTTTGCTTTTCAGCCGATGCTCTGGTAGGGTAGACTTGTCATGAAACTGAATATCAAAGTCCTGTTTGACAATCCGAATCCCGACAGAAAAGACAGAGGGTGGGGTGTTTCTTTCCTTCTCAATGACACCATCCTCTTTGACACCACTGAATCAATGGAAAAACTGCAACAAGGGCTGGATTTTTTCAAAGTGGATATGCGGAAAATAACGGATGTGGTTATTTCCCATGATCACTGGGACCATACCGGTGGTTTACTGGATTTCATTGAGGCGCATCCAGCTCCATCCCGGCTCAATGTCTATTTTCTTCCTTCCTTTTCACCGGAATTGAAGGAACAGGTATTAATGACCGGGGTTTCCCTGAACATCAATAGTGTGCCCACGACCATTCAGGAGGGGTTTTTGCTGACCGGAGAAATTGACGGTTTCTACAAAGGAGAGCGAAAGAACGAGCAGGGACTGGTTGCAGAGGGTGAGAAGGGCTTTGCCCTGATCACCGGTTGTGCCCATCCGGGGATTGCCCGAATGCTGAAGGCGGCATCAGAAATGGTGGGGGACAATAAGCGGCCGGTCCTTGTGGCGGGCGGTTTCCACCTGATGGACAAGTGTGAGAACGAAATTGACGACGTTCTTCACAGACTTTTACAAATGGGGGTTGAAAAGCTGGGCCCCTGCCACTGCAGCGGTATTGCCGCAAAAAACATCTGCAAAAGTAGGTTTCCCGATGCAACCGTCGACATCCGAAAAAACGGAGAAAGCAATTTCGATTTATGAAAAATCGTGGAGCGCAGCAGTCTCAATTCGGCTTGAGATTATCGAACAACAGCTGGGTATGGCGGCGGGCCAGATCAGCTTCCCGCAATCTTATTTCAGCATACCGATCCGTCAGGCTGTTTCGTTCTGACCATAGCCGGGACCAGATGTCCCGCAGGTCGGGTTCCGTTACTTTTTCGGCGTTAATTACATACTCCTGCAACCCATTCTCTTCCATGAATCGACGGGTCTTGTGAGCGTAACTGATGCCCATTACCGGAATGTTGCTTTGTACGGACAGCAGGACCGAATGATATCGGACGCCGATGAACGCATCGCATACCCCTATCTCATCCCGTAGCTCGGATAGAGTCCTCCATTCGGCGATTTCCACGGGAAAATCAGGGGCAAGCCTTTCCTTCAGCCGTGATAGTTCCACCCGATCGTTCCATTTGCTGGCCTCGTAGAACGGGAAGAAGCGAAAGCGGGCGTTTATTTGTGTCTGTATATGCGTCAGTAGCCCGGCGAGGCAGTGTTCCAAGTTCTCTACAACTTTCTCCTCGAACACCGGTGGAAGAAACACGCGGTGAGTAAATCCGATGATCGGTTGTGTATCCGTTTTGGGCTGTTGCTTCTGTTCGGTCCATGGATAGCTGAAGGTGACGTCAGCCAGGCCAGGCACGTCCGTGCCTTCTACTCCCAGTGACAGGATTGCTTTCGCGCCCCCCTCATCTCTCGTGGAAACAAAAGCGGCTCCATCCGCGTTCTTTCGAAACACCCACCTGCAGAAACGACTGCGGATCTGGTAATAGCCAATACCGAAATACGCATAGGGGGTTCGAAAAAACCACGCCAGAATCCCTCGACTAATAAAAAACAGGACCCGCATTCGCCTTGTTACGTCCTGCAGTTGATTTCCCGGTCCGATCAACAGGAAATCCGCGCGAAAGATCTCTCCAACATTCTGGAAAAACCATGCAAACGATGAGAAGAATGGAAGCCCCGGTTCCCGAAGCCCGTTCCGTCCTGTGTAGACCAGCACCACATGTTCATTCATCAGGTCTTCCCGTTCCAGCAGTTGGGAGGTGATGGCACGATCCCCGGTGAAGATTACCAGCCTCACATCGGGATCTTGGCCACGGATTTCCCGAATTACTGAACTCAGCATATAGTCATCCCCGAGGTTCTCCTCAGCCCAGGTTCCGAAGAGAATGATGGATCGTTGTTTTGGTTTGGGTGAGCCCGGTGTTCTATTCATGAGTGGGATAATAACGCCATTCTGCTCATCCAGTCAACTCCCTCTCCTGATACGGACCGATTTGATTCAAAAAATGCTGGTTGTAGTGTACGTGTTTCATGTTAAAATCAATTCAACATCAAAGAGAAGAACAAGATTCCCGAAAAAGTGGCTAAGTGTATTCTTGCTGGTAAGGTCGTGGACCAGAGATGGAATTTCAGGGGGGCAAGTGAACCGGGATTTGTACATTGGCAATGGAGTCGATCAGTCCGGCCCGTATACGGAAGCGGAAATACGGGCTTTTGTGGAATCCGGCCATGTGACAGCGCATTCCCAATGCTGGCGGGAGGGGATGCCATCCTGGATTCCGGCCTGGCAGATGTTCCCAGAGTTTTTTCAACCTCTGCAAGCGCCTTCCACTGCCGCTCCTGTTCAACCGCAATTTCATCAACCCTCCGCCGGGCCGGTACCGCCGGCAGCTCCTCAACCCTACACCCTGCCCCCACCGAAAAAAAGGTCTTGTTGCTGCAGTGGATGTTTGATTCTCATATTGCTCATTGTCCTGCTCATCGGCGGGATTGTCGGTGTGGCCTGGTACAAATATCGGCAACCACCTTCTCCCGTTGACAAGGAATATAAGACGATTCCGGACTATTTCCCTCCCGCACCGGATGTGCATTTTATGGTTCCCATCCCGGGAGGAGTGAAATGAGACGAATACTGGTTTCCCTGACATTTCTTTTAATGATATGGTCACCTGTTGTTTACGGGCAGGAAAGTGGTGCATTGCGGCTTTTTCTTGAGCCGGGAATGCTGGAATTACCCGGAGACGGAGATGCTGTTACAACAGTCACTATTACGTTGAGAGACAACGAAGGCAATCTTGTCAACCGGGCCGGGACCGTCCGCCTGAAAATAAACGCGGGTCGCTTGGTGCCGGCACAGGTGAGGTTAACAAACGGAATTGGCCAGGCGGTGTTCACTGCTCCGATTCTTGACAATGAAAGCAAGGTTTTCCAGCGTTCGATCCGTTTGACAATGGCCATCATGCAACGCTTGTCCGGAAAATCTGTTGCCGAATTAACCGGGAAAAATAGAGACAAGATGGCCATGAAGACAGCACGTGATACGGCGATGGAAATGGCCAGTGCGGCGGGAATGACAAGCATCCAGGGAGAGAAGCCCACTGTCCATATTATCGGAGAAATGAATGGATTGCGGGGGAAATGTGAGATCCGGATCCAGAAAGTGGAGGGCGGTGTAAGCGTAGGATTGGTTCCCGGTATTTATTCGGGCCGGGATGTGACCGGATCTTCACGTTGGGAATTGCGGGTCAGACGGGGCGGCCCGGGCTACACCGGTACGCTTCGAACCGGTGGTGGCGAGATGTCTTTCAGGTCGAAGGGAGAAAAGAAGAGTGGTTTTCTGATTGTTTACCTTTTTGATGAACGGGACATGCAGGCGACGAAGAATTCCAGTTTTCTGGGATGGCCCACGGCAATGAAGGTGCTGCCGGGAAACGCCCTTTATATGGTGGCCCCACCGGTGTATCTGGCGCGAAAAGGCGATCTCCCGAAAGAAGGTGGTGCAGCTGAAGAGGAACCGGAAGAGGCGGACAAGATTTCACTGGTTGTGAAGCGGAACATGCTGCCCGGCGACGGCGAAAGCGAAACGCAGTTGGCGTTCATTTACAGGGATAAGAAGGGGCGTCCAAAGGCCGGTGTCCCGGTTCGACTTGAACTCGGTCGGCGAGGAATGGGAGGCACGCTGATCCAGCCAAAGGGTACGACAGATTTTCGGGGGGTATTCCGCTGCCGGTATCGTGCGCCGATATTCAAAACCGACAATTTTCAGCAGTTGGGAACCTGCAAACAGGACATTGTCTGGGCATACTATCGGGAAGGGAAGGAAGAAAAATATATCACTGCCAAGGTGGGGATTCTCCGTTGCACAGACGCGAAACTGGTCCTGGACAAGCCTGGTTTTGAGGAAAAAAACGGGCTGCCCATCGTCATTGCCAGCCCCCGGGGCAGCGTTACCGGGACGATTCTGGCGAAGGTGATCAAGCCCCATGCGTGGATGGCCCCTGAAGAAAAGGCCGATGTACCCATCACCTTCGCAAAGGTACACATTACAGGGGGCGCAATTACCGGTCATGAAAGCACATTTGAGGCGAAGACAGACAAAAACGGAAAATTGAAGATGGAATTGAAATATCACAACTGGCCCGTTTATTTTTCACATAAATTGAAGGCCCCTTTTATCTATCCCTTCAGTAAGATACACAGGAAACGGCGGGATTCACTGGGCAAGAACCTGTACATGTTTCCGGACAAAGGGTTCCAGGCGCGGGCCGCCCAGCAGGTGTACACCATGGAACTGGGTGTGGTTCAGGAGCCCACAGAAGTGGCAAAAGCCTATGAAGCCAAGTTCCAACTGCTGGGTGATTTGATGGCCACCTACTGGATGAGTGAAAAGCTCGTGGCAGACACAACTGGAGAAGTGAACAGTCATGGATGGTCGCTTCTGGGAATGATCTGGGACTGGGCCAACAAGAAATTCAAATTTGGCAAAAAAATTAAAGGCGCGGCGAGAGAAGGCGGCATTGCTGACTTGGTATTCAAGGGTGATGAAGCTGGCTCCAAAAGCATAAAAAAAATGATATTCCAGAAGTTCAATGCCATCGTCACGCGAAATCAGAAAAGCAGCTGGGGTAGACCAGCGGTCTTGGTAATGGATCATGCCAATGCAAAAATTTTCAGTGGTCTGAAGCAACTCCTGAGTTTCCTGGCCGACTACCTGTCGAAAATTACCGGTACCAAATTTCCGCAGAATCCTATTCCCGATCAGATTAAGCAGGAAGTACTTTTTCACTACCGGGGGCAGACCATGCCGTATATGGAACGCTTTCTTGCGGCCAATCCGCAAGCCGTGCTGGATGCATATGATGATGTTCAACCCTGGCTCGTTAAGAACAGCGGGAATTTGCGCAACCATTACCAGAATGTCGCATGGACACGCTTGGTCGTGGAAGAAATAAAGGCCTGGAAAGACCTGAGCGTTGAGTTGGGTCATGGCTTGGCGATCGGTCTCGCTGTGGGCACCGGACAGGTCTGGGCGCTTAAGTGGTGGGAGAAATTTAAGAAGTTTTCCGATATGCTGGACAAAGTCTATGCAGGATCGGCGTTCCTGGGGGAATTGTACACATGTTCTTCACTGATGGCTGAGTGCCAGGAGCTGTTTGTTCACACGAATCGGGCCATTGGCGCGGTAGATGACCCGCTGGTACAACAAAAGCAATCACTCCTTGCT
>CBEUWV010000139.1:0-5550 GCA_965546895.1 uncultured bacterium | reverse complement strand
TGGAACGTTAAGGAGCATCTCAATGATCGCATTGCTCACAGATTTTGGAATACAAGACACGTATGTTGCAGAATTGAAACTGGTTCTTTTTTCTCATGGGATTGAACAGGTGTTGGATATCAGCCACCATGTAGAAGCTGGAAATCCCCGGCACGGACAGTTCTTACTTCAGTCTGTGTACCAGCGTTTCCCGGCCGGAACTGTTTTCCTTGCCGTGGTGGACCCCGGGGTGGGGACCAGACGGGCCCCGGTGGCGGTACAGTTGGGCCATCACTGGTTTGTGGGGCCGGACAACGGCCTTTTCTCATTTGCCGATGCAGGGAATACTTTTCGGATTGATACAGATGACCCGCTGTTTCCCTCCAATCCCGCCAACACTTTTCATGGAAGGGACATTTTCGCGCCTGCGGCCGCGGGGATTCACAACAACATTACCCGCTTCCTGAAGAAAACGGCAGGACTTTCAGTGGTCAAGCGCATTTCTTTTGTGGAAGAAGTTACGTCGCTTTTTCCCGGAGAACTCCTCCATATTGATAGATTCGGAAATCTGATTACATCGGTTCGAAATCAGCTGCTGGGGCGGGTATATATGAAATTGGGCGGAGAAACCATTGTGAACAGCCATCCCACCTTTGCAGATGGCGGGAAAGGATTATTCATGATACCGGGGAGCAAAGGATTGATTGAAATTGTCGCCCGGGGACGGAAGGCATCTGATATCCTGAAGACAGAAATTGGAACACAAATCGAGGTGAGTATAAAATGAGAGATTTTTCAGCAAAGCGGCGAAATCGGGCCCCCGGCTGGTTGAAGGGGTTGATGATTATCGGTATTGCCTGGTCATTGGCAGGTGCGGGCATGTACTACAATGCCGGCGCAGCATTAAAGAACCAGACAAGCTCTCCTGAGGCCATACTGAATCGAATTCGTTACGCACGGTACACCGGATTTTTTCCGTTGAGGCACCGCCTGGATGAGATGGAAAATATCGCTTCGATTCTGGCTGACAGAAAACCGGTCATTGCCAATTCCGCCCAGCTTACTAACGGAACATATCAGGTTCTACTTAAAAATATTCTGGAAAGCCATCGTCTGGATACTTTCTCCAGGTTGATGGACTATCTGAACTCTAAAAACCTTCATCTGCCCGGGTTTCAGGGAATATATGACTTCGACCACGGCAATTTTTCAAAAGCGGCTCCTTTTCTGAAAAATAATCCGAATTTCAAGCGTTACTTTGCAACTGGATTTGTTCCCGTTATTGAGAATGTGCTTGACATGGATATGGACTCAGGGAAATTCAGGGCCCGGTTGCCTGGCACTTCTTTTCTGGAAAAAGCAGTTCCAAGGCATCGGCATTTCCTCGCTATTCATGGAAGTTCTCTGGACCCTGATATTCAAAAAATTTTGTATCAGTCCATGGGGAAATGGAATGGGGCATTCCTCGTCTCGAAAAACTCCCACCTCATCGGGCTCTGCGCAAAGAATATGAATCCCTTTCAGGATGTTTTTGAGGCCGGTTCCGTGATCAAACTTGTCACAATGGCTGCCGCCATTGAGGAAGGCACAACAGTTGATTTCCCGTACAATTGCAAGGGCCCGATTCGCGTCGGCAAACACATCTTCTACGATTGGAAAAAACACGGAAAACTCAAGAATATGGCAGACAGCCTGGCCTGTTCCTGTAACCTCGTTTTCGCGGAAACCGCTCTGAAATTGGGACCGGAAGTAGAAGAACGCTGGCTGGATCGTTTCGGTATCAACAACCGCTCATTTACAATAGAGGAGCTGTCAGTCAGGCTGGGTGAGCAGAGAACGCCACTTGACAGTGGAAATTATGCGCTGGCCCGGGGTGCAATCGGACTGGATACCGCTTACATCACACCGTATTGGTTAATTCGTACCGCTGCCTCACTGGCATCAGATGGTCAGGACGTTCTACCGACTCCTTTTACAAATGGGATTGTCCCGGGGAATGGAATCCTGGCCCTGCAGCCGCACTCCAGAGCAAACCCCCTGTTTCCCGGGGACACACTTCCCTCCATAGAAGAAGGGATGCTGAAGGCTGTCAACTGGAAAAATGGCACGGGGAAACGGGCCGCCGTTGCTGGAATCAAACTGATGCTGAAGACCGGAACTGCGGGCAAATCCCCCTATAATTCCGTACTAATGGGTACCTTTGAAGTAGACGGAGAAAGATACGCTTTCGGTTTGTTTCTAAAAAAGGCGGGGCGTGCCGAATTTAATGGCACCGCCGTATTGAAATCGGCACTGAAGAGTTTGAGACTCCGGTTAATGATGATGCAGAAACCCGCAGAAGTGAAACGACCATGACCTTTGTCCATCTCCACAACCACACAGAGTACAGTCTGCTGGATGGATTGACCAATGTAAAAGAAATGATCCAGCGGGCAAAGGAACTGGGAATGCCCGCTATCGCTATCACCGACCACGGCACCATGTTTGGTGTCGCTGAATTTTATCTCGAAGCCCGAAAAGCAGGCATAAAGCCCATTCTGGGGTGTGAGGTATATGTGGCACAGGGCAGCCGACTTGAAAAGCAGAAAGGTGCCCGGATGAACCATCTGGTTCTCCTGGCTCGAAATAATGCGGGCTATCAGAATCTTTGCAAGCTGGTTTCCGAAGGCTTTCTCAGTGGATTTTACTATAAACCCAGAATTGACCTTGAATTGCTGGAACAGCACAGCGAAGGACTTATCGGCCTTACGGCTTGCCTCAAGGGAGAGATTCCCGAGCTGATTTTGAACGATTGTTACGAAGATGCAAAGAAGGCTGCCCTGCGTTTTCAGAAAATCTTCGGCAAGGGTCACTTTTATCTGGAAATGCAGGACCATGATATCCCCGCAGAAAAGAAATTGCTTCCTGAGATCGTAAAACTGGCAAGGGAAGTAGACATCCCCCTTGTTGCCACCAACGATATGCATTATCTGAAACGAGAGGACAGCGAGGTGCACGACATCCTCCTCTGCCTCCAGACCAATCGCCTTCTCAGCGATGAGAATCGAATGAAATATGCCCCATACAAGTTTTATCTCAAATCAAGGGAAGAGATGGAAGAACTGTTTTCTTACTGCCCGGAAGCCTTGGACAACACATTGAAAATCGCGGAAATGTGTGATGTGGAATTACCAAATAAAATGATGCTGCCGGAGTTTAAGCCACCCGATGGGCAGGCACTGGACGATTATCTGGAACAGCTGTCAAGGGAAGGTTTGAAAAAGTTGAAAGATTCAGGGAAACTGGTCGAGACCATTCCCATGCAACAATATGATGAACGGCTTCAGGCCGAACTGGATGTTCTGAAAATGAAGGGATTTGCCGGTTATTTCCTTATTACCTGGGATTTTATCCGCTTTGCAAAGGAACACGACATTCCGGTAGGACCCGGCAGAGGCTCTGCTGCAGGCTCACTGGTCGCATACTGTACGGGTATCACTGATGTGGACCCCTTACGATATAAACTTCTGTTTGAGCGCTTTCTCAACCCGGAACGAACCTCCATGCCGGATATCGACATTGACTTCTGCAAGAATCGCCGGGAAGAAGTGATTACATACGTGAAGGAAAAATACGGGGAAGAACGGGTAGCGCAAATTGTTACATTTAATCGGATGAAGGCGAAACTGGCAATCAAAGATGTTGCACGGGTAATGGGGTATCCGGCAGCTGAAGCCAACCGGGTCACCACAAAGCTTTATCCGCCTGGTTTGAATGTCCCCCTGAAGCAGGCATTGGAAGACAGTGAAGACCTGCGCGCATTCCGGGATGAAAATGAACTCAATCGTCAGCTCTTTGACTATGTGGCACGGATTGAAAATACCGCTCGACATGCCGGAGTACACGCCGCAGGGGTCATTATTGCACCCCGGCCCATCACTGAGCTGGCACCGGTTTTTGTGGAGCCCTCTTCAAAATCCCCTGTGCCCGTGGTTCAATACGATAAGAACCTCGCTGAAGGTATCGGCCTTTTGAAAATGGATTTTCTCGGCCTGAAAACCCTCTCCGTAATCGACATCGCAATGGAACTGATCACAAGCCGCCACAAGGTCACCCGAAAGGAGATTCGGGAAGCATTCACAAAAGTAGATGACACAAAGGTTTTTGAACTTTTTCAGAACAGTGACACACAGGGAATTTTTCAATTTGAAAGTTCAGGGATGCGTGGCCTGTTAAAAAGCCTTCGGCCGGACAAAATTGAAGATCTGATCGCCTGTAACGCCATGTATCGACCCGGCCCCATCGGCAGCGGAATGCTGGACAGTTATATTCGCAGGCGGAACAAGCAGGAAGAGGTTACATACGCTCTACCGGAACTCGAGCCTATCCTCAGGGAAACGCATGGAATTATCCTTTATCAGGAGCAGGTAATGCTCATAGCGGTGGAGGTCGCGGGTTATTCTCTGGCACAGGCAGACATTCTGCGAAAGGCGATGGGGAAAAAGAAGAAAAAGGTGATGGAAGAACAGAAGAAAATCTTCCTGAAGGGAGCAGAAAAAAGAAATGTGGACCCGAAAAAGGCAGAGGAGTTGATGGATACCATGGCTCAGTTTGCCGAATATGGTTTCAACAAGTCCCATTCAGCAGCCTATGCCCTTCTCGCCTACCAGACAGCTTGGCTGAAAGCATACTACCCCGTAGAATTTGCCACAGCAGTGCTCCGGATGGAGCAGGCCAGCAGCACCAAAGTGGAAGATATCCTCAAATTCAAGCCTATGCTGGAGCACATGGGAATTGCCCTGCTGCCACCGGACATCAATCAAAGCGAGAACAGTTTTACCATCGTTGAAAACGAAATCCTCTTCGGCCTCGGTGCTGTCAAAGGCGTGGGCAGCAGTGCAATTGATGTGATAATCGAAGAACGAAGTAAAAACGGTTTATTTAAAAGTTTTGACGATTTTCTATCCCGAATGGATACGAGAAAAGCAAACAAAAAAGTGATGGAATCCCTCATCATGGCAGGCGCCTTCGACTGCCTTGGAGAAAAGCGCAAGCATCTCTCTGAGACCCTGGAAGTTTCCATGCGATTTGCCGCAAAGAAAAACGAAGAAAGGCGGATGGGACAACGTTCTCTCTTCGACACACTGCCGGAAACGGAAAACACCTCAGCTACTCCCGCCTTAGAACACGAAGAATGGGACAAAATGGAATTGCTGGAAAAGGAAATGGATGTGCTGGGATTCTATGCCTCCGGCCATCCACTGGACGAAGTGGCTGGGGAATTGCGTCGCTTCTCCACTCTTTCCACAGCCGATATACATGCTATGGCGGAGGACCAGGAAGGATCTGAACCGGTCCCCGCGTACCGGAGTGAAAGTGTGATTGTAGGCGGAATGATCCGGAATCTCCAGTTTAGAACGGATCGACGGGGAAGAAAAATGGCATCCTTTGTGCTGGAAGATCTCACCGGACGTGTCAATGTGGTCGTATTTGCCTCCAAGTTCCCGGGGGAAAATCAGGGCAAAGGGGCCATTTCAAACCTGACGGAATTGCTGGAAAATGGCCAACGTGTTTTCGTATCTGGAAAACTGG
>CBEUWV010000138.1:0-5559 GCA_965546895.1 uncultured bacterium | reverse complement strand
GTTGAGTCTCGCTCCCTTTCTGCTCCTCCCCATCTTTCCCCTCTGCGTTGAGTCCCCTCTCTGTCTTCCTCAGCGTCCTCTTCCCCCTCTGCGTCTCTGCGGTGAAATCCCTTCTCTCCCCTCTGACCTTGTGTTGAGTCTCCGGATTCCTCTCATCAGGACAATAAACTGGTACCAATCTTGCATTTTCTATTCCTGACAAGAAAAGCCGAAAGGAGGCAGTCATGAAAAGGGGCAGAAACATACAAAGTTTTATCCGAAGCGGAATGGTACTGTTTGTGCTGCTGGCATTCTCGATTTTCACAGCAGCACAAACAAATGACGAAGATCAACCTCTCTATGGAACCGGGGCCGCATTTGCAAGGATTACCGTAGTAGAAGGTTCGGCCACGATTTCCAGAGAAACCGCTGGGGACATGGATGTTTCCCAGAACTTCACCATTGAGCCCCTCGATGTCCTCACCACACGGGAAAATGGCCGTGTGGTTGTGCAATTCATTGATGGAACTCTCCTGAAACTGGACAGAAATTCCAGAGTTGAATTCCTGGAGATCGGCAGTTCAAATGACGGCAATAACCTCTCCATCCTGGCTCGTCTGTGGAATGGGGCAACCCTCATGGATGTATCCGATGACAGCACATTCCAGGAACGCAGCTTTCGAATCGACACGGAAGATGCCAGCACCTATCTTCTTTCCAACGGCAAATATCGCCTCGACCGCACCGGTAATGAGACAACGCTTAAAGTAATCAGTGGAACAGCGGAAATGTCTGAAAATGGAGGATCCACTCTCTTCCATTCCGGCGACATGGGCCGTGCAAGCAAAGCATATGCCAACATATCAAAATCCTACTTCAACACATTTGATATGGATAATTTTGATCTTTGGGCCAGAAACACCTATGACCGCAGACCGACTGCAAGCGCTCAATACGTGCCTGCTGAAATCAGTCACTATGTCACCGAACTGGACTCAAACGGCACCTGGTACTATGACACTTCCCTCTCCACCTATGTCTGGCATCCCAATATTGTGGATACCAGTTGGGAACCCTACTCCTATGGATACTGGGCATGGTCTCCCTACGGAATGGCGTGGACATCCTACTACGACTGGGGATTTGCGCCCTTTCACTATGGCGCATGGGACTTTTCCGTAAGCTTTGGCTGGGTATGGATACCGGGGCGGTATTATTCTCCTGCATGGGTCAGCTGGAATTGCTGGGACAACTACATCGGATGGTATCCGTACAACCGGCATTACTATCGGCGCTATCATCGGGGACGGAGAGGCGACCGATTTCGGCGGCATCATCGAGTTGTGTACACATCTGTGGACAGACTGACACGCCGCAAACATCGTTTAACCACAAGGGAACTTCCCAGTGGCCGAAATGTTATTGGCTCTACCAGACCTATCGTTCCGAACCCACGGCACCTGGGCCGCCAGTCCCGTGAAACAATTCGAAGCGCTGTCACCCGACCGATTACGCGGCAGATTGTGGATAAGCAAAGAGTCATAAACAGGGAACAGGCCTCAAACCGAATCACGCGGGGATTCAGTAGATCTGGAAACAGTTCGCAAACAACCCGTCAAGGAAGAGCAGGTAACCGGATTACCGTCCAGAACCCGACGGTGAGAAGCTCGAGTTCCATTGTAACGCGCAGGGAAACCACACGATCTGGACGAATTTCCCGGGAAGTCACCCGATCAGGAAAAACTGTCCGCAACGGGAGCAGTACGAGCACTGCCACCTCCCGCAGAAGCATTACCGTTCGCACGCCCGTGATCACAAACCGAAACAGCTCCACTGGAAGCACGAACACTCGCACTATCCGTCAGAATCCTTCCAACACTGGAAGCCGAACCATCCAAAGTTCCGGTTCGTCGTCCCGTTCAATTCATCGTGGTTCCAGCCCTCAGCCCCGGGTGATACGAAATACCCGGCAGAAAAACAGCAGTTCCAGCGTGACTCGTTCGTACTCAAGAAGCATCACCGTCACAAGACCCAGTCATTCGTCCGTATCTTCCCGCTCTTCCCATCGCTATACCCGACCCGTTCGGACGACTCCCACGGTCAACCGTCCCAGAAGCTCAAACAGCACACGAAGTTACACAAGACCAACCGTAACGAGGCCGGCAGTGACAAGGCCCAGCAGATCGAGCACCACGCGCTCCTATAGTCGGCCGACCCGAAGCACGCCTACCAGATCCACGTCCACACGTTCCACTTCCAGGTCCCGGTCCACGTCCAGCTCGTCATCTTCATCCTCAGGAAATCGTAACCATCGCCATTGATTCTTCAAAATCGAAACGTAAAAAGGGGAGCCTGATGGCTCCCCTTTCTTTTCCGTCTTCAATATGAAGCTCTAATCAATAGATGGCCTTCTTTCCGGCGCCCATTGCCAGGATCACCGTTGCGGCCCCTGTCACAATATCACCACCTGCAAAGACACCCTTTTTCGTTGTATACCCATCGTCATTCGCCTGAATATTGCCCCAGCGATTGGTCTCCATTCCCTTGGTTGTTTCCTGTACCAGCGGATTCGGACCCTGGCCGATAGCCATAACCACAATATCCACGGTAAATTCAAATTCCGAGCCTTCAATGGGTACGGGACGGCGTCGACCGGAACTGTCCGGCTCACCAAGCTCCATGCGGATGCATTCCATACCCTTCACCCAGCCCTTGTCGTCTCCCTTGATGGCGATGGGATTGGTCAGGAGTTGAAAATTAATGCCCTCTTCTTTAGCATGATGGACTTCTTCAATCCTTGCCGGCAGCTCAGTCTCGGACCGGCGGTACACGATGTAAACCTCCTCACAACCAAGTCGAAGTGCCGTACGGGCCGAATCCATTGCGACGTTTCCGCCGCCAACCACAGCCGCCCTTTTGCCAACATGAATCGGTGTATCACTTTCAGGGAAATCAAAGGCCCGCATCAGGTTGGAACGGGTCAAGAACTCGTTGGCAGAGTAAACGCCATTGAGGTTCTCCCCGGGTATTTTCATGAAATACGGCAATCCGGCACCTGTGGCAATATACACTGCGTCAAAACCTTCCTGTTCCATTAATTCATCCACTGTGAACAATTTTCCAATTACGTAGGAGGTGTGGATCGTTACTCCCATTTTGCGAAGGTTATTGACCTCCAGCTCAACAATCTTTTTTGGCAGACGGAATTCCGGAATTCCATACACCAGCACACCGCCTGCCTTATGAAGCGCCTCAAAGATGGTAACGTCATGGCCTTTCTTTGCCAGCTCACCTGCACAGGTCAAGCCGGAAGGACCGCCACCCACAATTGCCACTTTCTTTCCAGTGGAAGGCTCTATCTGGAAAGCCTCCTCCTGACCGCTTTGAATAAACGTATCCGCAGCAAAGCGCTCCAGGCGGCCAATCGCAACCGGCTTAAACTTCTTGCCCATGATGCATACCGCCTCACACTGGTCTTCCTGGGGACAGACCCGGCCGCAGACAGCGGGCAATGCATTGTCTTCTTTCAAAGCCAGATAGGCATCTTCAAACCGACCTTCACCAATTGCCCGAATAAACTTCGGAATATTAATGCCAACGGGACATCCTCCCACGCAGAGGGGATTCTTGCACTGGAGACAGCGGTATGCTTCATCCATAGCCATTGCGGATGTATATCCCAATGCCACTTCGTTAAAATTATGAGCGCGAACTTCAGGATCTTGTTCTGGAATCGGCGTTCTCGGAGTCTTCGGCTGCGGTATCCACTTTTTCTCAGTCATGATGGCCTCCACAGCACCCGCCGGGGTGTTCTTCCTTATACTTTTCCACTGCAATTCCCTCTTCCGTCCGGTACATCTGCTGGCGTTTCATCAGCTGATCAAAATCGACGAGATGACCGTCAAATTCAGGACCATCCACACAGACAAACTTTGTCTCTCCCCCTACTGTCACCCTGCAGGCTCCACACATTCCGGTTCCGTCCACCATGATGGAGTTGAGGCTTACAACAGTTGGCAGC
Organism: uncultured bacterium; assembly: GCA_965546895.1. Taxonomy (GTDB): domain Bacteria; phylum Acidobacteriota; class Holophagae; order Thermotomaculales; family Thermotomaculaceae; genus UM-FILTER-49-7. The sequence continues at coordinate 1,559 of CBEUWV010000138.1, read as the reverse complement.
TCGTATTTTCGTGTAAGGTTGCACACGACCTTCATCATGATTGCCGGACCAATGGCAATCACCAGATCAATCTTCTTTCCGCTGTCTATAATGCTCTGGAGTTCATCCGTAACAAAACCGTGACGGCCCCGACTGCCGTCATCCGTTGTAAAGCGGATTTCGGTGCTGGCCGCCGTCATTTCTTCTTCCATGGTGAAAAGATCTTTGTTGCGGGCACCCAGGATTGTGATTACTTCATTTCCAGCCTTCTTCATGGCCCGGGTAATCGGATGCATCGGTGCGGTACCGACTCCGCCCCCAATGCAAACCACAGTGCCCACTTTTTCGATGTGCGTTGGTTTTCCCAGGGGGCCGACAACGTCGAACAATTCTTCACCCGCTTTCCGGCAAGCCATTTCCATTGTAGACTTCCCTACTTCCTGGAAAATGACGACAATTTGCCCTTTTTCCGGGTCCTTGTCGGCAACGGTCAGTGGAATTCGTTCTCCCCTTTCGGTATTGATGATGATTACAAATTGACCCGGTCTATGCTTTTTCGCGATCAATGGTGCGTCAATCACCATGCGCTGAACTTTCGGTGAAATTTCCCGAACTTCTAGAATCCTGTACACCATTCACTCCTTCCTGCAGTTCTCGCAACAATACTACCAAAAAATGAGAATTCTCCAAATATTTTCCGGAGGCTTAAATCCCAGCGTTGAGAAAGCATCAAAAGCTGTTTTCTCTACCGCCTGCGCTGGCGGGCAAACTTGGGCACATTCTGCCTCACAACAGGCATTTTATCCAGCATAAACTGGTACCACATTTCCCCATATTGCTTCATTTTCATCGGTTTCTTATTTTGCAATGCCTTCAGATTTGCGGCAAGACGTTCATCTCCGGGCAGCTTTTTCAAGCCTCTGTTCAGAATGGATATCGCCTCATCACGATTTCCCGTCCGGTTCATGCAGTACGCATAAAGTGCCCAGATCAGGCTTTCCTTTGATGCGGACTTGACCGCCATCTCAAAGCTCTGCTTCATCTTATCTTTCTTTTTCTTTTTCATATAGATAATGGCCAGCATCCCCTTGGCAATATAGTGAGTCGATAATCCTTTCTTCAAGTAGTCAAATGCCGTACCATAATCCTTCTTGTAGTAATACATTGTGCCGATCTGAGCATCAATCTGGGATTTGACAAAGGGATGTAGCCACCGGAATCTGTATCCACTTTTTAACACTTCAATGGCACCATCAATGTTTCGTTTCTGGGCAAGTTTATTCACCTGTTCCATCAGTTTGGTCAATTTGTTTGCCATTTTTTTGGAAAGATAGTAGAAAACTCCTATTCCCGCAGCTAATCCTACCGGAATATCAATTGCCGGGTGAACTTCCAGCATAAACAGAAGAAAACCCATATCCAATGCAACAAAAACCGACATAATAATATTGATCATTCACTCACCTCTCCAATACTCGTTCACAATGCCCGATTATACACAATTGTGCCTGGAACCGAAAGGGGATGGAGACGAATTTAAGTTTGAGTTTGAGTTTGAGTTTGAGTTTACCGCGAATGGT
>CBEUWV010000137.1:0-5579 GCA_965546895.1 uncultured bacterium | reverse complement strand
GAAGTGAAAGAAGTCTAAGTCTAAGTTTAAGTTTAAGTGGAGAAAAGAAGTGTTCTGACCGAAAAGGATTCATCAGAGCCTAGTCTCTCTGAACCTGGTTATTCGTTTCCCCTGTCTTTCGAACCATCCACTATTCACGATCCACCATCCACGCACCGAAGGTGTCTTCCCTTCACCCATCACCCATCACTCATCACCCTTCACCACTTTAAGAACCATGACATTTTGGATTGAAAAATGTATCATGGTTATTGCTGTAAATCTGAAATTCAGAAGGGGAGAAATTGCATGAAGAAAATCCTGATATTCGTAGTGCCGGCACTGCTGCTGGCTGGGTGCTCCACAGCACCGGAAAAGGCAAAAACCGAAGGAGGCAGCGTGAATCCGTTTTTTGAAACCTGGAATACTCCGTTTGGCGTCGCACCCTTTGAAAAAATCAAGGACAGTGACTACCTGCCTGCGTTTGACAAAGCCATCGCGGAAAAACGGACAGAAGTTGCTGACATTGCCGACAGTACCGCCGAACCGACATTCGAGAACACCTTAGTGGCACTGGACAGAACCGGGAAACTCCTGGAAAAGGTCAGTGGCGTCTTCTTCAATCTCACCTCCGCCGACACCAATGACACCCTCCAGAAAATAGCTCAGGATGTGGCACCGAAATTGTCGGCACTCCATGATGACATCATGATGAACGACAAACTGTTTAAGCGTGTGGATGCTGTATATCAGCAAAGGGATAAGCTCAACCTCAACCCGGAACAACTCCGCCTAATAACCGAAACCTGGAAGGATTTTGTCCGGGGTGGCGCAAACCTGAAGCCCGAAGAACAGGCAAAACTCAAAGACATCAATCAGCAGATTTCCCTCCTGGAATTGAATTTCGGTGAAAACGTCCGGAAAGAAGTAAACCGTTTCCAGATGGTTATTGACAAGAAATCCGATCTTGCCGGCCTCCCGGCTACGGTTGTGGAAGCCGCAGCCGAAGCGGCAAAAACGAAGGGAGAGGATGGGAAATGGGTCTTCACGCTGGACAAGCCGAGCCTGCTGCCCTTTCTAACCTATTCGGAAAACCGGCCACTCAGAGAAAAAATCTTCAAAGCCTACATCAATCAATGCAACCATGGAGATGATCTGGACAACAAGTCAAACATTGTAAAACTTGTCAATCTTCGACTTCAAAAAGCAAAGCTCCTGGGATTTACGACCCATGCTGCTTACGTACTGGAAGACAACGTTGCCAAAACGCCTGAAAACGTTTACAAGTTACTGAACCAGATATGGAAACCAACAATGGAAACGGCAAAACGAGAAGTCTCCGATATGCAGAAAATCATCAACAAGGAGGGCAGAAAATTTAAACTCCAGCCCTGGGATTGGTGGTTCTACTCTGAAAAAGTCCGAAAGGCCAAATACGATCTGGATGACGCGGAACTTCGACCATATTTCGAGCTGGAAACTGTCCGAAAGGGCGCGTTTATGGTGGCCAACAAACTCTACGGCATCACATTCACTCCGAGACCGGACATTCCGGTTTACCAGAAGGACGTGAAGCCCTATGAAGTTAAAGAAGCGGACGGCACAACCATCGGTGTTTACTATGCGGATAACTTTCCCCGACCAAGCAAGCGCGGTGGAGCCTGGATGAATGCCTACCGCCCTCAGCACAGGGAAAAGGGCAAGAACATCCTTCCCATTATCTGCAACGTCACCAACTTCACCAAGCCTACCGCCACCACCCCTTCTCTGCTGAGCCTGGAAGAAGTGACAACACTGTTTCACGAATTCGGCCATGCTCTCCACGGGCTTTTGTCCAATTGCACCTATCTGAAACTGGCCGGTACTTCCGTTCCACGGGACTTCGTGGAAATGCCGTCTCAGTTCATGGAAAACTGGGCCACCGACCCGCAAATCCTGAAACTCTACGCGAAGAACTATAAAACGGGAGAAGTGATCCCCGACAGTCTGATTCAAAAGATTCAGAATGCCGGAAAATTCAACCAGGGATTTATCACCGGGGAATATATGGCAGCATCCTACCTCGACATGGACTGGCATACCATTACGGCTCCATTTGAAGGAAACCCCATGGATTTTGAAAAGAAATCTATGCAGAAAATCCATCTGATTCCGGAAATTGTAGAACGCTATCGCAGTCCCTATTTCAGACACGCCTTTGCAGGAGGATACGATGCGGGCTACTACAGCTACATCTGGGCGGCTGTGCTGGATGCTGACGCTTTTGCCGCCTTCAAGGAGCACGGGCTGTTTGACCCTGCAACGGCGAAATCATTCCGAGACAATGTGCTTTCCCGTGGTAACACCGAAGATCCCATGGTGCTCTATCGCCGGTTCCGTGGCCGGGATCCAAAGGTGGACGCTCTCCTGAAACGTAAAGGGTTCAAGTAAAGCAAAACCCGGTTCCCTGTTGATAAAGGCAGGGAACCGGGTTTTGGATTGTTGAGTTTTGAATGATGAATAGAGGTGGGAACCAAAGCAGGGAAACAACCGTTTCCCTTTCTTTATCTTTAAGTTAACATTTATTATTTGGAACTACGGCCGTCCCGACCGGTTTGCAGTGCTTCCCGAACTGCTTCACTGAGTTTCTGGATGCTTACCGGTTTCATCAGCACCTTACGGATACCTGTTCGAGCTCGAATATCAGAAGTCAATTCTTCTCTATATCCGGTCACAAGAACCACCGGCAAATCACTGCGGACCTCGTAAACACTTACCGCCAGCTGTAGCCCTGTTATACCCGGCATGGTCAGATCCGTTACGATTACGTCATAATCTGTCGGATTTGTCTGCACTTCTATCAGTGCAGCCTCACTGCTCTCAAATGTTCGAATCTGGTAGCCATTCGACAGCAGAACCTCCTTGTGCAAGTCCAGTACATTGGGATCATCATCCACTATCAACACCCGCCCGGTCCCTTTCACCAGATCTTCAGTTTCACAGAATGTTTTGGCAGATGGCTTCATTGTATCCGATTCAATTACCGGCAGATAGACACGAAATGTGCTGCCTTCTCCCAACTCGCTGTCCACGGTGCAGCAACCGTCGTGACTGGCCGCCACCCCATGGACCATGGAAAGCCCGAGACCGGTGCCTTTTCCCACCTCTTTGGTTGTAAAGAAGGGATCGAACACCCGTTGAAGCGTTTCTTCGTCCATCCCTGTCCCGGTATCGCGAACAGCCAGCAACAGGTAAGGCCCCGGCTTCAACCCTGCCAGCTTCGCTTCCGGCTTTGCGCCGATCTCCACCTTCTTCAGAGAAATGGTCAACGTGCCACCGAACGGCATGGCCTGGGCTGCGTTGGTACAAAGATTCAGGACCACCTGATGCATCTGAGTTCCATCTGCAACCACTATTCCGCAATCCTTCTCAATGACAGTCTTGATCTCAATTGTGGAAGGAATGGAGGCACGAATCAACTGGACCACCTCCTCCACAACGGGCGCCAGATTCAATGGCACTTTTTCTTCTTCAGACAGCCTGCTGAACGCCAGCATCTGCTTCACCAGGTCCCGGGCACGGGTAGACGCGGTTTCAATCCGGTCCAGGTAATCCACCAGGGGGCTGTCATCCGGAACCGCCATCCTTGCCAGCTCACTGTATCCCAGAATCGGAGTCAGGATGTTATTGAAGTCATGGGCGATTCCACCGGCAAGTGTCCCTACGGTTTCCAGCTTCTGGGACTGGCGCAGCTGGCCTTCCAGCTTCTTCCGCTCTTTTTCCAGGAGCTTCTTTTCCGTTAAGTCCACAATGGAGACCAACACCCGGTCCCATGTCCCCGCAACCGCCTCAATCAGGCCCAGCTGTACGAGAACATATTTCAGATCTCCACAAGCTGTCCTCGTTTCTCCCTCTCTCGTGTATATCTTTCCACCGTCAATCAGTGCCATCAATTGCCGGCCAAAATCTTCTAAGGAAACCCGGGTGAACTGTTGCACCAGGGATAAATGTTCCGTATCGTCAGGAGATATCCCCAGAAGGCTTCGGGCTGACTCGTTCGTGGAAATTACCCGGACCTTCCCCGCTAACTCTTCCAACAGCGTGAAATCTGATGCCAGCCTCTCCCTCAAAGCATCCATGCCGGAGGATTGAAGCAGTCGGTCAATCTCCGCTTTCACGGCACTGAAATCTTCCAGTTTGAATGCGACCGGAGACTGCTCAAATAGAACACGAAATTTGGACTCGCTCTCCTTCAGCCGCTTTTCCATCCGGTACCGCTCCGTAATGTCCGTAACGGATACCAGCACTTTCCCCCAGCTTTCCCGGTATGCTTCCGGCAGAGAAAGCCGCCAATGGGCGAAGATTTCCTCTCCATCCAACGTCCGGGCAACCCCTTCTCCTCTGTATTCCAACTGTCCTTCGTAAAAAGCGCAGAGTTGTTCCACCCACATTTCCCCTGCATCATGGCGAATGCTTTTCTCCAGGTTTTCCTGGAGATGTTTCTTATCCGGGGCATGAAACAGCAAGAGCGAGGCCTGGTTAACATCTGTCAGCTTCACACTGCTTACCAGTTCCTGAAGCACCTCTCGATTGGAATGCAGATACGCACCCATATCTTTTATTCCTTCGTTCCGAAGCGCATCCATCCTGGCCTTTACTTCTGAGAAATCTTCTTCCAACAATGAAACGGGAGACTGATCAAACAAAACCTTCAGTCTTGCTTCGTTCCTTCTCAAACGAAGTTCAATCGCTTTTCGCTCTGTAATGTCCACAGCCACAAGGATCCCTGAGGGCTTACCGTCAAATTCAATTAAATTGCCAGTAAAATCAACCCACCGTTCCTCACCGTCCTTTCGCAGAATTTTGAACTCATAGCGGTTCACAGTCTCTTTCCCTGCCAGACGGGAAGAGCCTCGGTTTTTTACCGTTTCCATGTAATCCGGGTGAACGAAATCCCACCACTTCATCGAGCACAATTCCTCTGTGGAGTACCCTGTAATGACACAGGCACTCGGGTTGGCATAAATCCAGTGTTCACCTTGGTAAATCATGATTGCAACCGGGGCGTGTTCCGCCAATACCCGGAACTTCTCCTCACTGTTTCGAAGCTGGATTTCCGCCTCTTTTTCTTTTGAAATGTCCTGTGCAGAGCCGATCATCCGAACAGCCCTTCCGGATTTGTCCCAATCTATTGTTCCGGTTCCCCGAACCCAGATCGTTTTTCCGTCAACCGGGCGAACCACCTCATAGTCTATCTTGTACGGGTGTTCACCCTTCAGTGCCTGGATCAGATGCTCGCTTACCCTCTCCCTGTGATCCGGATGTACCACCGTAGCAATAATGTCAAATTCCTGCCATCCTTCTTCCGCCTCCATTCCCAGAATAGCAATAACTTCCTTTGACAGGTATGAACGTCCATTCTGGATGTCCCATTCAAGGAACCCAAGTCCCGCCGCGTGCTGTGCGGTGATCAGCCGAAGCCGGTTCTTTTTCAGTTCCTTCTCCTGAAGGATACGCTCGGAAGCATCCACCATCGTGCCCATGGTTGCCGGACGGCCATTGTACACAGAATATACGTGATGGACCTCCACATATACGGGGCTTCCGTCCTTCTTCCGACC
>CBEUWV010000136.1:0-5596 GCA_965546895.1 uncultured bacterium | reverse complement strand
ATGGCGTTGGCAGCGAGGAGGCCGCTTTCAATTGCCGGGCCGATGCCTTCACCCATATCCAGTGTGGCCAATCCGGCGGCATCTCCGACAAGAAGCGCGCTTCCATCCTGAATCGTCCCGTCATTTTGCCGGAGAAAGTAGCTATACGCGCCGGGTTCGGGCGGTGATCCGGTCAGAAATTTCTTTTTCATAAGGAAACCAGTGAACTGCCGCCACTGTTCCCGGATGTCCAGTCCCTTTGTCTTCATGGATTGTTGGCTTCCACCCACACCGATGTTGAGCCAGCCGCTCTTCTTGGGTACATACCAGGCATAGCCAGGCAATCCGTGCTGAAAAAACCATAGATGACATTTTTCAGTCAATAAGCTTGTCTTAAATTCAAGCTCCATGGAGACAATCTGCTTTCCTTTTTCCCGGGGACTCAGCTCTTTGAAAAAAACACGGTACACCGGGCAGTTTGTTCCCCCCGCCCCCACCAGCCACCGGCAGCGAAATTTCCCGTCAATTATAAAATTGTCACCTTCCCGCTCTATGTGCTGAACTTCGTGCTGCCGTACCGGAACTCCCGCCCGCTCCAGCAGCCAATTGTCAAATTCTATTCTCCGAATAGAAAACTGCCGGGTCAAAACCGGGATTGGAACACCATACACATGAAAATGCAGCGTACGGAACTGTACAATGTCCCCGGGATAGTTGTCTTCAGAAATTTCCAGCTTTTTCAGAACCCGGGGAGTGATCCAGCCCGCACAGAGCTTCAGCCGGGGAAAAACAGCCTTATCCAGGACCATCAGGTCCAGACCCGCCTGCTTCAGTTTCCATGCGGCGGTTGAACCGGCCGGGCCACCGCCGACAATGACGACATCCGTTGAAATCATTCGGGCAGCGCCCTTACCCGATACGACAGTCCGGCTGTTTCCGACCGGGCCGCGTCATGACAATCTGCCACAGCTGCGTGTTCCGGGAACGGAAGCCTCCGGCACAGCTGAGAAGGTAAAACCGCCACATCCGGTAAAACCTCTCATCGTAATGGGATTTCAATTCCGGCCAGGCTTTTTCAAAATTTTCATACCAGGCCATCAGTGTTTTGTCATAGTCCGGTCCAAAGTTGTGGAGGTCCTCCACAAGAAAAAGTCCTTCCATTGCCTTTGCCAGCTGAGCGATGGAGGGCAGCATCCCGTTGGGAAAAATGTACTTCGTTGTCCAGGGGTTCGCTGTGGATGTACTGACCTTTCCGCCGATGGTGTGGACGAAGGCAATGCCATCTTCTTTCAAAGCACGGTCCGCCACTTCCATATAAGTACGGTAGTTTTTGTATCCGATGTGCTCCATGATACCAATGGAAACGACCCGGTCATACTTACCGGACACGCTCCGGTAATCCTTCAGCAGGAGTTCAACCGGCAGACCTTTCCACAATTCTCTGCCCAGTTCCACCTGACGTTTTGAAACCGTCACACCGGTCACATGGACCCCGTATTTTTCCGCGGCATACCCGGCAAAGGAACCAAAACCGCATCCCAGCTCCAGCACTTTCATGCCAGGTTCAAGTTCAATTTTCCGACAGACAAGGTCCAGTTTTGCTTCCTGCGCCTCATCCAGTGTTTTCGCCTTCTTCCAATAGCCGCAGGTGTAATTCATCCGCTTATCCAGCATTGCCCGATACAGATCATTCCCGGCATCATAGTGCTGTTCCCCTACCTGGTAGGCTCGGGATATTTTCTGCAGGTTGAAAATACGGGATTTGAATACATGCCAGAGCAATTTCCAGTTCCCTTTAACTTCCTGATCCAGATTGATAAGCAGAATCTTATTGATAAGTTCATCCAGTGCTTCGCAATCCCACCAGCCGTCCATGTAAGATTCCCCCAGTCCTAGGGCACCTTCCGCCAGTATTCGCTGATAGAAACGAGGATCATGCACCTGAATGTCAAAGGGCCGAGTTCCGTCTACCGTCACGCCGGCCCTTGCCAGCATGTCACGCACGAAGGATTCTGACTGATTCGATGTCATGGCTTGCCTCCTGAAAAAACTATACCCTCTTTTCGGATTGAGGACAAGGGGGGTGCGCCGGGGGCGCAGTGGATGGTGAGCACCTTCGGTGCGTGAATGGTGGATGGTGGATAGTGGATGGATGGGACAGGGAAAGTCTCTCGCAAAGTCGCAAGGGGCGCCAAGCACACATCTCTGGCCCATCACCCTTCACAGTGCCGGAGGCACGGCATCACTCATCACTCTTTTCCCCACAAACCGTTCCGCGTTGGCGATGGAGCCGCCCGCCGCACCCCTCACAATGTTGTTGACAAGGAGGGTAAAGCCGACGCGGTTTCCCTGCTTTTTCAGGCCGCCGGTAAACACAGTCATTCCCGGGGGCGTACCGGTGAAACTGAGATTGGATTGCGGCTGGTCGGGGGCTGACAGGTAAGAAACCGGTGTAGATGGCAGGGAAGCCGGGAGGAAATTTTTGGACTTCAGGATATAGGAAGTGCCGGTGAAGTGAAATAATTGATAAAGAACAGATAAAGAACAGATAAAGCATCTGTCTCTGTATGATTCCAAAATAGGAGGTGACAGGAGCAGGTTCACATCGTAGAATGGAGCTATCAAATTCACATTCGAGGAGTTGGAATGAAACAACAGGATAACAAGAACATGCCAAGGGAAAAAGCACTGGATCTGGCTGTGAGCCAGATTGAAAAGAATTTCGGAAAGGGTTCGATCATGCGCCTGGGTTCCAAGAGCGGAATCAACGTCGCTGCTATTCCCACCGGGTCTATCGGAATTGATCTGGCGCTGGGCGTGGGCGGCATTCCAAGGGGAAGAATTGTGGAAGTTTTCGGACCTGAATCGTCCGGAAAAACTACGGTTTCTTTGCATATGATTGCGGAAGCACAGAAACAGGGCGGCATGGCGGCCTTTATCGATGCGGAACATGCACTGGACCCGGAATATGCCTCAAAACTGGGTGTGGACGTGGACAACCTTCTCATTTCCCAGCCGGATTACGGGGAGCAGGCACTGGATATTGCCGAAATGCTGATTCGTTCGGGTGCCATAGACATTCTTGTTGTGGACTCTGTTGCCGCGCTGGTTCCCAAGGCAGAACTGGATGGAGAAATGGGAGAGACACAGGTGGGCCTCCAGGCTCGACTGATGTCCCATGCACTGAGGAAGCTGGCAGGCGTGATTTCCAAGTCCAAAGCTGTATTGATTTTCATTAATCAGATTCGCCAGAAAATTGGCGTAACCTATGGCAGTAACGAAACGACATCCGGGGGAAACGCCCTGAAATTCTATTCTTCAATCCGCCTTGAAGTTCGCCGGATTACGACACTTCGGGAGGGAGACAATTCCATCGGGAACCGTGTCCGTGCCAAGATTGTAAAAAACAAAGTAGCGCCACCCTTCAAAATGACCCAGTTTGACATCATGTTTGGTACCGGAATTTCCAAGGAAGGGGAACTGGTTGACTACGGGGTGGATCTGGACATTGTGGAAAAGAGCGGCTCCTGGTTTTCCTACGGCAAAACGAGATTGGGGCAGGGTCGGGAGAACGTAAAGAAATTTTTCAGAGACAATCCGGATATCCACGCTGAGATTGAAATGAAGGTCCGTGAAAAACTGGGGTTGATTCCAACTGAGGCCAAACCCGAAAAAGCGGATTGAACTCACGATGGCACGGCGTTGCCTGACCGTTTTATTTTTCTTCATGCTCTCTGCGGGCCTATTTTCTACCACAGCCCGGGCTTCGGACGAGGTTTTTCTCAAAGGGATTCCGGCGAAGGTCAATGCTGAAAGCGTGGTTTCCGGGCCAAAACGTGAAGTAAATCGGGACGGCACAGTATTTCTGGAAACCGGTTCCGGTACAATTCAGACCGATCAGGGTAAGAAGAAAAGTTTCGTCGTGATCCACCCTTTTTTGTCCATTATTCCTCCCCTTGTGGCAATTCTTTTTGCCCTGCTGTTTAGACAGGTGATATTGTCCCTTCTAATGGGAGTTCTGCTGGGAGTCTGGATCACAGTGAGCTACAAAGTGCTTCCGGCGGTACTTACTACCTTGTCTCACGTTATCCCGGATTCACTGGTCAGCCATGATCACATTTCCATCATCATATTCAGTATGCTCCTTGGAGGGATGGTAGGGATTATTTCTGCCAACGGAGGTACACCGGCTATAGTGGATCTTGTGTTGCCCCGTATTCGAAACAGGCGGGGCGCCCAGCTTGCCTGCTGGTTTCTGGGGTGCGCCATTTTTTTTGATGATTATGCCAACACGCTCATTGTGGGCAACACCATGCGCCCCATTACGGACCGCTACCGGGTCAGCCGGGAAAAGCTCTCTTTTTTTGTTGATGCCACGGCAGCACCGGTGGCCAGCATGGCGGTGATTTCCACCTGGATCGGGTTTGAGGTGGGAGTCCTCACCGACGTGTTTCATTCCAGGGGAATTGCCATGGACGGATATTCTGCTTTCCTTTTTTCCATTCCCTATCTTTTTTATCCGATTTTTACAGTGATTTTCGGATTTCTGCTTTCCGTGAGCGGCCGGGATTTCGGGCCTATGCTCAAGGCGGAACGACGGGCTGTCCGCTACAATCTCCTCTTGTCTGAAAAAGCGGCACCCGCAGCAATGGAAACAAAAATGGGGGAACCCAGCCGTCCCGCCCTGGCATTTATTCCCATTCTTTCAGTGATTCTGGTGACCCTTTGGGGGATTATTTACACCGGATTTTCCGGTGAATGGTCATTGAGAGCTATTTTTGCCAGGTCCGACAGCTTCGCGGCACTGATCTGGGGATCGGCAGCCGGTTGTTTCACTGCTGCGATACTATCCCTTCTTGCACGGCGTCTGACGGTGTCAGAAGTGCTGGAAAGCTGGCTGGACGGTATCAAGTCCATGATGATGGCCGTGCTGATCCTGACTCTGGCCTGGAGTTTAAGCCGGGTGTGCACCGATTTGAAAACAGCCGATTTCATCCTGTCGGTGGTTTCCACCCGGATGCCCATGTGGGCGATTCCCCTCCTTACCTTCCTCGTGGCGGCGGCCATGAGCTTTGCCACCGGGACATCCTGGGGAACCATGGCAATCACGTACCCCTTGCTGGTGCCGGTGGTGATCGGCACGCCCTACCTCTATCCCACCATTGCGGCGGTACTGTCCGGTGCGGTGTTTGGCGACCACTGTTCTCCGATTTCCGATACCACTATCATGTCTTCCATGGCGTCTGCCTGCGATCATGTGGATCACGTGCGCACCCAGATTCCGTATGCCCTGACCACAGCGGGGACTGCGCTGTTACTGGGCTATTTGCTTCTCGACCTCAGTATTCCAGCCTGGGTGATTTATCCCATCGGAGGCATTGGCATGTGGTTGGTTCTTCGGTTTGTGGGTAAGAAGGTCCCAGACGTGCTTCCCGCAGGAGGAGAACCGGCGCAGACGCCGAATGTTAAATGATAAATTTTGAATGTTGAGTGAAAATCAGTGGATGGTGGATGGAGTAGGAGGAAGGTACATAAACATCAGAGAATTAGCCATTCTCTGCCTTTTGTCACGCATCACTCATCACTTCCCCTTCCCTCTGACCTTTGTGTCTTGGTG
>CBEUWV010000135.1:0-5613 GCA_965546895.1 uncultured bacterium | reverse complement strand
CCCTTAGCTTTGCAGAAATGTGTCCCCTCAACAGGTTTAGCCATCATCACTTGTCCATGATTACCGGGAAAGCAAGTAGGTATCTTCGACCCATTCTGTAGCCTCCTCCTTTTCGCAGGTTCCGTCCACAATGTCTCATTTTTTGACCCCGGTGTCCGTAGATTGGCCATATTCAAAAGCCACTATTTCATTCTCTGTTGTCAGCCCGAAAAGAGTGGAACCATCTTCCGATGCCTTTATGTCATAAACTCGTTTATCTAACACAAGCTGCTGTACAATTGTTCCACTATTGTCAAGAACATAAATGATTCTGCCGCCAAAGGCCGTTTTGCCTTCCCCGAAGAACTTTCCTGAGTACAACAAAAATAGTTTATCTGTTTTGGCGCAATAGCAAATGTCAAGGTAACCGTATCGGGTCTTCTTGTTGCAACACATCGAGTAGTAGTTGTTGCCCGTAGGCACAACATCATATTCAGGGAAAAATGTATCCGGGCCGTGAAAGGTAGACAACAACTTTCCAGCATCACTGTATTCCTCAATAATGGAGCCGTATTGGGTGGCAATGAAGATTTCTTTAGTTTTGGTTTTGTAAATGAAATTGCCAGTGAAACCGTGGGAATGCGCGGTTGCAAATTGCTTGTTCTTGACTTTGATAGGAATTTTGCCAATTGTCCTGATCAAATCTCCATTCAGGTTAAATATGTTAAATCTGCCATTCACATAAAATCCAGTCGCAAGTATTTTCTCATCCGGCTTAATCACAAAATGAATATTAAATCCATTTTCTCCTTTCAAACGAATGATTCGATCAGGCCTTAACTCGTTATCCAATACGTTATTCAGGTTATATTTTTTCAATTGTTTTGTTGAGATATCATATATCCAGAATACGCTTTTATTTTTTGGGTCCAAGATGATTTGTATCGGTTGGATAAATTCACTGGGGCCCTGCCCGGGGCTGCCAAATGACTGCACCAATTTATGAGATTTCAAATCAAAAACTTTTATCAGTTTGTCCGCCTGACCGTCAATTACAATTATATGGTTCCGGATAATCGCAAAATCATGCACAAGATTAATATCATCCCCGCCAACCAGCACCATTGATTCCAATTGGGTTTCTTTTTCCGGTTTCTTGAGTTCCTTGTAATTCGTGTATGTGTATTTGCTATATTTACTGGAGCACCCTGAAACTAAAAGCAAAGGAATGGTCAAAACCAGCATGAATTTCCATTTTGTATGTTTTGTCACAGTTTCCATCTCCCAATATTTACTTTAATCAGTCTGTCACAAGTTTAAAACCTTTCCCTTCTTTGTCAAAGACAAATTATCACTACAATGGACTCTCTCTTGGGAGTGCGTAGGAGTGGGGAGTAGGAGATCAGAACAATCAGGTTTTACCGGGTTATTCAACAGCCCTACTGGTCCCGGGCGGGAGCAAAACTTCAGTTGAGTGCACCAACCTGCCCAAGCTTTGACAATCGGTTAATCGTTCTTCGCGGCGGAGAGGATTTCCACCAGTGTACCAACGGGGACTGTGTCAAACAACGCAATGACGTCTGCGTTTTTCATCCGGATGCAACCATGGGAAGCCGGCGTACCGATGAGCCCTTCTTCAGGGGTACCGTGAATGTAGATAAACCGACGGTATGAGTCAATTCCCTTACCCTTGTTGACACCGGGTTCCATTCCCTCCAGACGGAGAATGCGGGTGGTGACATAGTCATCGGGTGAATCCGTGCTGTCGGTGTAGATTTTCGCAATTTTGCCCGTGCTTTTCCTTGCGCGAAATATAGTGCCAACGGGAGAACCTTCTCCGTATTTTGCGCATATTCTGTGCGTTCCGGTGGGAGTCTGGTAGCTGCCATCCCGGTTCCCCCGTCCTTTGAGGGAAGTCGAAACCGGGTAGGTAGCTTCAATCTGGTTATTTCGAATCAGAAACAGGCGTTGGCTGTCCGGGTCTACAATTAGTGCGTAGTCCTCCGATTTCAGTCCGAACCGAGTCTCCAGTTTTTGAAGCGCGGCCGTTACCCGGGGACTCATTTCAGTCCCTTTTGTGAAAACCGGACCGGATACCGTCGGCATAGCGACCAGAAGAACCGCGAGAATAATTGATTGTGACCATCTCATCTATTCCTCCAACTTCAGCCCAAGTTCTTTCAACTGTTTCTCGTCAATAGCGGATGGAGAACCGGTCATGAGACAGCCGGCACTGGTGGTTTTGGGAAAAGCAATAACCTCCCGAATCGAGTCAGCCCTGGAAAAAATCATAGCAATTCGGTCAAACCCAAAGGCAATTCCCCCATGGGGCGGCGCCCCCAGTTTCAGGGCGCTGAGTAGAAAACCGAATTTAGCTTCCGCTTCTTCTTCAGAAATCCCGATGGTTTCAAAAACTTTTTTTTGAACAGCCATGTCATGGGTACGGATGCTGCCGCCTCCGATTTCAAAGCCGTTGAGGGCAATGTCGTAGGCCCGTGCCTGAATTTTCGCAGGGTTCTCTTCCAACAAGTGAATCTGATCTTCCTTTGGTGCAGTGAAAGGATGGTGAACCGCCGTGTAGCGCTTCTCTTCTTCGTCCCATTCAAACATGGGAAAATCGGTCACCCAGACAAAGGAAAAGGTTTTTTCGGGAATCAGGCCCAGTGCCTGGCCCAGATGGCTCCTGAGTGCACCCAGTGCAGTACAGGTTATTTCAAAATTGTCAGCGACGATGAGAACAAGATCACCTGTTCCACCTTCCAGCAAATCAAAGACAGCTTCTGCCCGTTTTTCTCCGATGAATTTGAGAATGGGGGACGCCATGCCGTCTTCCGTCTTTTTCATCCATGCCAGTCCCTTTGCGCCGTAGGCTTTGGCGATGGATTCCAGGTCAGAAATCTGTTTCCGGGAATATCCGGCACAGTCCTTCACCAGCAAGGCTTTGATTTCGCCTCCATTTTCTACCACATTGTCAAAGACCTTGAATCCAGAACCGGTCACCAGTGTCTTGATGTCTTTCAACTCCATGTCGAAACGAATGTCAGGTTTGTCAGAACCAAAGCGGCTCATGGCTTCCCGGTAGGTCATCCGGGGAAAGGGAGTTTTGACATTAATTCCGCCAATTTTTCCCATTTCCACCATCATTCCTTCTACAATTGAAAAGATGTCCTCCTCGGTGACAAAGGACAACTCCATGTCAATTTGCGTGAATTCCGGCTGACGGTCGGCACGAAGGTCTTCGTCCCGAAAGCATTTTACAAACTGAAAGTAACGATCAAATCCGGCCACCATCAGGAGTTGCTTGAACAACTGTGGGGATTGGGGAAGCGCAAAAAATCGTCCCCTCTGCACCCTTGACGGCACGACATAGTCCCTGGCCCCCTCCGGTGTAGATCGGGTGAGAAAAGGTGTTTCCACTTCCATGAATCCAAGCTTGTCCAGATAATTCCTCGTCGCCATAGCAAGGCGGTGGCGAAGCATCAGTGCGTCCTGCAGAGAACGACGACGTAAATCCAGATAGCGGTACTTCAACCGCAGATCTTCGGATACAGTTGCGGCTTCGTCGATGTTAATGGGCAGTGGTTCGGTTTTGTTTAACAGAGTTACGGCGTTCGCCTCCACTTCAATGTCCCCGGTTTTCATCCCTTTGTTGACCATGTTGGATGGGCGGGGCCGAACCTTGCCGCTTACCCGGACGACATCCCAGTCCCGCAGTTCCTTGGCGTGCTGAAACACATCAGGAGCGGTATCGTCTTCATTGAATGTCACCTGGGTAATCCCCCACCGATCCCGTAAATCCAGAAATACCAGCGAACCTAAGTCCCGGTGGCTGTTGATCCAGCCGTCAAGGGTAACGGTTTCATCGATCTGGTGTCGATTTAACTCGCCGCAGGTATGGGTTCTATTGAGCAATTTCATTTTCTATCTCCTTCAGCAGTTCTCCGGCCGGGATTTCCCGCTGGGTACTATTTTCCATGTCCCGGAGAATCACGATGTTCTTTTCCCTCTCCAGTTCACCGGCCAGTATCGCGAAGCGTGCGCCTGCCTTACTGATCTGTTTCAACCCGGACTTCAGCGAGGAGGCTTCCGTCAGTACCACCGCCCCGTACCCGGCGTTTTTCAATAAAGTGGCCGTCTCAACAGCATAAGCAAACTCATTTTCGATTGGAAGAATAAAATAGGTTGGATCAGGCATAGAGAGCTGTCTGTCTCCCAGTACCATCATCAGTCGGTCCATGCCCAGAGCCCATCCGAAAGCCGGTACATCCGGGCCGCCAAGTTCCTTTACCAGGTTGTCGTATCGGCCGCCACCCAAAATTGCATTTTGCGCACCCAGCCCTTCAGAAATAACCTCGAAAACCGTGCGGGTGTAATAGTCCAGCCCTCGAACCAGCCCGGTTTCAAGCTGGTAGCTGACACCCAGTATATCCAGAAAATGGAAGACCTGAGTCTGATGTTCCCTGCAGGCCCCACAAAGGTGGTCCTGAATGGACGGGGCATTTTTTACCACTTCCCCGCACGCCGGAACCTTGCAGTCCAGAACCCGAAGGGGATTGGTATTCATTCTACGCTGGCAGTCTTTGCATAACGCTTCCCGATGGCTGGAAAGGTAGGCCTGAAGCGCAGCGCGGTAGTCGGGACGGCATTCCCGGCATCCCACCGAATTGATGTCCACCCGAAGGCCGGTGAGACCAAGCTCCCTCAGCAGCCGTACCACCATTTCGATAGTGTCCGCGTCCACGAAAGGATGAGAACTCCCAAAGACCTCAGCCCCTGTCTGATAAAACTGGCGGTATCGACCTTTCTGGGGCCGTTCGTAGCGAAACATGGGACCAATATAAAAAAGACGCTTGACCCGTGCCTGCAGATCCATCCGATGTTCAATGTAACTTCGGACAACCGAGGCCGTATTTTCCGGGCGAAGGGTAATACTTCTCCCCTTCCTGTCTGAAAATGTGTACATTTCTTTGTGTACGATATCCGTATCTTCCCCGATTCCCCTGGCAAAAACTTCCGTGTATTCAAAAACAGGTGTACGGATTTCCTCAAATCCGTAGTGCCGAAACAGCTTCCTTGCCATCTCTTCGTATGTAGTCCAGTTGTGGATTTCCGGGGCCAGAATGTCCCTTGTTCCTTTTACCGCATTGATTCCCATATTGCCCCCAAAATCGGATACAGTGCCACAGGGCAGGCGAGCATCCGGTTTGTTTTTCAGCTGTTAATTGTATCAGAAAAAGCACTAAGAGTGGGGAAGTGATAGGTGACAAAAGGCAGGGAACAGCGTCCCTATCGGACGCGTGGATAGTGGATAGTGGATGGTGGATGGTTGAGAAAGGGAGAATAGAACAGCTAACTCCCTGATTTTTCTTACTCCTACTCCAACTCCTACCCCAACTCTTTCGGGGAAGTGATGGGTGATGAGTGATGAGTGACAAAAGACAGGGAACAGCCAATTCCCTTCTGCCTTGCACTCGCACTTTCTTACCCCTACTCTTCCCGAAGAACAAGAGAAGACTCAACACAAAGGCACCAAGGCACAAAGGTCACAAGGGAAAGAGAGGCGTGGGAAAAGTTTGAGTTTGAGTTTGAGTTTGAGTCTAAGTTTAAGTTTAACGGATTGTTGCCTGAATCATT
>CBEUWV010000134.1:0-5642 GCA_965546895.1 uncultured bacterium | reverse complement strand
TGATGGAAAATACCCGGAAGCGTGTCGTGATTTTGCAGCAGGCGGGGTTTATTCGCCCCGATGTGGATTCCGAGCAGGCCGCCATGGTGCTGTTTGCGTCCGTGTTTATGCGGTTCCAGATGTATGTGATGGAGCCTGAAATGAATGTAGACACTTTGAAAAATCTGCTGATTCAGGATGCGGAACTGGTTCTGGCCGGCATCAAGGACAAAGGAGGGAGTATAAGATGAAAACAATACGGTTGTTTTGCGTTCTCGTTATTGCGGGCTGGATATTTCCCCTGTTGCAGGCTTCGAATAATCGTGCCGAAGAAATCGCGAAGAAGATGGACGAACTGTACAGGAGTTGTTCCAGTTATTCGGAACTGGAAATGGCCATTCAGACTCCCCACTGGAAACGGACGCTGGTGATGAAGGCCTGGTCCAAAGGGACAGATCAAACATTCATTCGAATCCTCAAGCCGACGAAGGAGAAGGGGGTCGGCACACTGCGTATCAAAACGGAGATGTGGAACTATCTGCCCAAAATCGGGAAGACAATCAAGATTCCCCCCTCCATGATGATGAGTGCATGGATGGGTTCTGATTTCACCAACGATGATCTGGTTCGGGAATTCACGTTGTTGAAAGACTATACTTTCAAGATGGTTACCCCATCTGATGCCCGTCCCGGAATGTTCTATCTGGAAGCGACACCAAAACCGGACGTGCCTGTCGTTTGGGCCCGGTTGGAGATTGAAGTCAGGGAGAGCGACCTTCTTCCGGTTTCAGAAACATACTTTGACGAAAACGGCGGTGAGATTCGACAATTGGTGTTCAGTGAAATCACAAATTTCGGTGGTAGGAAAGTACCGGCGGTAATGACATTGATCCCAGCCGGTAAGCCCGGAAAGAAAACAGTGATCCGGTATCTCAAGTTGATATTTGATCCGCCACTTAAATCCAGCACCTTTACGCTGCGTCACCTTCGTCGGCCGCAGGAGGAGATCGGCCGATGATTAAACTTGCGATGCGCAATCTGTTTCGACAGAAAAGAAGGAGCATTCTCACCGTGCTGACCATGATGGGCGGGTTTGTTCTGGCGGCTTTTTCCATTGCCTGGTCTGATGGTACCTACAGCGATGTTATCCGGGCTTTCACCGGAAATCGACTGGGTCACATACAAATTCACAAGAAAGGATATCTGGATCGGCCATCTCTATATAAAACTATAAACAATCTGGGCAATATCGGCGAAAAGCTGGATCAGAGCGAACATATCAAGGGATGGGCACCGAGGATCTATGCGTATGGATTGGGATCTGTCGGAGACCGTTCGACAGCATTGAGAATCATCGGAATTGATCCGAATCGCGAAAACAGAACGACCCATTTTCAAAAGAAGCTGAAGGAAGGAGCGGGGTTCGCAGGTAAGACTCATCATCCTGTCGTACTTGGATTGGGTCTCGCCAGGCAATTGCACGCAAAACTCGGTGATGAACTGGCAATTGTTTCCCAGGGAGCGGACGGGTCCATTGCCAATGATGCGTATACTGTTACCGGCCTTGTGGACAGTGGTGATCCAAATGCGGACCGGATGGATTGTTATCTGCGCCTTTCCGATGCACAGGAACTGATGGTGCTGCCGGGTCAGGCCCATGAAATTGCGATTACGGTGGATCGGTTAAGCCGGGTTGGCAGTGTGACTGCCAGGTTACGCGGTCTCTTGTCAGGAACAGGGCTATCAGTGGCACCGTGGCAGGAGTTTGCAGCGTCCTTTTATCGAGCCATGCAGGTTGACCGGAACGGCAACTGGATCACTCTGGCGGTTATCCTGCTGATTGTAGCCGTGGGAGTCCTCAATACCGTGCTCATGTCCGTACTGGAAAGACGTCGGGAGTATGGCGTTTTGCTTGCCCTTGGAACCCGTCGGGGACGGTTGATTCGGATGGTTGTTACCGAAGCAACATTGCTGGCTCTGGGGAGTGTCGCTGTGGGAATAATCGTGGGATTCTTCTTGAACTGGTGGGTTTCACTGCATGGAATTACACTGTCTGAACCGTTTACATACGGAGGCGTCACGTTTACTGCTCTTCGAACGGAATTGAATGTGTCCAGCTTTGTTATTCCTGCCTGTACGGTAATCGCCACGGCTGTCCTGGTGGCATTGGCACCGGCGTGGACCGCGTCACGTACCGACCCTGCCCGGTCGATGCGGACGCATTGATTGGAGATTAATATGTGGATGACGATTAAACTGGCATGGAGAAATCTATTTCGCAATCGCAGGCGCACCCTGATAGCAGGAACGGCCATCGGAATCGGGCTGGCTGCCCTCATTTTTACGGACGCCCTGATGATTGGGATGGCAGACCATATGATTCACAGCGCAACCGCCTCTTTCATGGGAGAGGCCCAGATTCACGGGAAGGGATACCGACAATCACGGGACGAAAGCCTTGTAATTCATAATGTTTCAGAAGTCATGAAACGGCTGGATAACGATAAGAGAGTATCAGCTTCCACAATGCGGGTGATGGGCATCGGCACAATCGCTTCCCCGGCAGAATTGAGACCAACCGTCATATGGGGAGTGGACCCGAAACGCGAACCGGCCCTTTCGCAGGTGAAAGATGCCATTTTTTCGGGGCACTATCTGGAAGGCGGCAAACGGGAGCTCGTGATCGGTCAGAGACTGGCTTCGCTTCTCCAGACTGAAATCGGGGACCGTGTGGTAATCACTGTGGCCCAGGCAGAGAGCGGGGAACTGTCACAGCAACTGTTCCGTGTGACAGGCATCTACCGGTTCGGATCCAAAGAAATGGATGATGGCATGGCCTTCGTACAGTTGGGGACACTGCAGCACATGCTGGGACTGGAAGGAAAGGCCAACGAAATTGCCATCCGATTCAAAGATCGGCAGATTGTGAAAAACCCGAATGATCCGTTTTACTCTGAATATTCAACCAACGGAAATGAAGCGGTTGGCTGGCAGAAACTCATGCCCCAGCTGGCAGTGGGATTAAATCTGATTGACATGTCTATGCTGGTTGTTGGCCTGATCCTGTTTGGCGTGGTTTCCCTTGGAATTATCAATACACTGTTCATGTCTATCTACGAGAGAATGTTCGAATTTGGTGTACTGAAGGCCATCGGGGCCCGGCCATTCAGGATGTTCCGGTTAATTGTTCTGGAAGCGGGGCTTCTTTCGGTGATCAGCATCGTGCTTGGATTGATCATCGGAGTTGCAGTGACCTCATGGGTTACGCATATCGGCATCGATTATCGGGGTATTGAAATGATGGGTGTAACCATGCGGGAAATGATTTATCCCCGGTTCACCATTGAGCAATTCTGGAAATACCCGCTATGGGTACTTGGAATGACAACACTGGTGGGAATGTATCCCGCTTTATATGCTGCACGGCTGATTCCGGCCCGTGCAATGCGGAAAAGTCTGTAGGAGGCCGGCAATATGAATCAAGAAAAATTTCCTGTAATTCAAGCGCGGAATCTGGAGAAAACTTACCAGGATAACGGTATTGCGGTACACGCAGTGAATAATGTGGACCTTGATATTGAGTCTGGCGAATTCAGTGCGATTGTCGGGCCTTCCGGATCGGGCAAAACGACATTCTTGAACATCATCTCCGGTCTGGATACACCGACAGATGGCAGTGTCCGTTTGGCAGGGGAACAGTTGAGCGCCAAGACAGGACGGCAACTTTCTGATTTCCGCCGGGACCACGTGGGTTTTATTTTCCAGGCATACAACCTGATTCCTGTATTGACAGTGAGCGAAAACGTGGAATATATCATGCTTCTGCAGAATGTACCCAGGGAGGAAAGAAGACAGCGGGTCCATGCAATGCTGGAAGAAGTCGGACTTTCCGGAATGGAGAACCGGCTTCCTTCGAAGCTTTCCGGTGGACAACAGCAGCGGGTAGCCATTGCCCGGGCCATGGTCTCCCGGCCGTCGCTGATCCTTGCCGATGAGCCGACAGCCAACCTGGATTCCAAAACGGGGGCGGAACTCCTGGACATGATGCGGGAATTGAACCGGGGAACAGGCATGACCTTTCTGTTCTCCACCCATGATCCCATGATTATGGAGCGGGCTGAGCGGGTGATTACACTCACCGATGGGCGCATCACCGATGATGTTCGGAAATAGGATGCGTTTGTTGTGAAGGGTATAGTGCTTGCGCTTCTGATAACAATTCCGGCCTGGTCAGGGGACTTGACCGGCTATTTGAAGAACTACAGTTTTGTGGCCGATCCTGCACCGGGAACCATGTCCGTGGAACATCCCGCGTCCAGCAGCACCCGCTTCCGCCTCCAGTATCAAACGAGCTGGGGACAGAACTGGTCATTTGAGGCCGCCGGTGAAACTGCATGGCTAATACAGCAGAGTGCTCTGTTTGGCAGTTCGCTGTTCATGAGCGCTTCCCAGCCGTTCAGTTATAGAATCAGCGATCCGGACCATCGCATTTTTCCGACAAATATCAGTAGCAATACGAATCTGGTAGGGACTTTCAATCTGGACCGTCTAAACGTGCACTGGAGCGGAAACAAGACAGATTTGATTATCGGCCGACAGGCTGTGGCATGGGGGAGCGCGAAAATGGTGAACCCGACGGATATCCTCGCACCCTATGCCTTCACCGAGCTGGACACGGAATACCGGTTAGGAGTGGATGCCGTTCGCCTGCGGTACGCATTGAACGCGATGTCTGAACTGGACGCCGGATATGTGTTTGGAAAGGGTGGTGACATATCGAAAAGCGCGCTCTTTCTCAGGGCAAAAACGTACTTTGCGGGAACAGGTGCATCCGCTACACTCATGCGATTCCGGCAACATCTGCTGGTTGGGCTTGATCTGACACGGGCTTTTGGTGGAGTGGGAACATGGCTGGAAGCCGCCTATGTCCGGACGAACCGATTCAAAAACAATGCTCCCGAGAATTCTTATGTTCGGGTCAGCTTTGGTGCGGACCGTCAGTTGACGCCAACCGTATATGGATTCCTGGAGTATCACTACAATGGTGCCGGTGCTGAAGGAAGGTCCGCATATCTCAGCGAGGTTGCGGGGCCTGCCTATACAGATGGCGCCGTTTATTTGCTGGGAAAACAATATCTTGGGATGGGACTGAATGTGCAGTTGACTGCACTGACGACTTTGAATACCACTCTTCTGGCCAATATTCAAGACGGTTCGGCATTCCTCACAACCCGGCTTGAACACAGTATCTCGGACAACCTCGACGTCTCCGCCGGTTTGTACATGCGAAAAGGCATCTATCCCAACTTGCTGTACGCATCACTTCGCTGGTATTTCTGAGCGGCTGGGCTAAGCGCCGACAGAGTAGGAGTAGGAGTAGGGGTAGGAGTAGGAGGAAGAAAGAGAGGAAAGGATCCTATACACTGGCCGGAAAAGACGGGGAGTCTATATTCTTTCTTTGTCAAGTTTGGGAGCTGGTCCCATTCCTACTTTCCTTTTTGTTTGCATGGTATAATCGTTCACAACGATACGAAAGAGGTAGAAATTGACTCATACGCAACAATCAGTTTTTCTCATATGCAACTTCATTTCATGCAGAAATATAAGAAAACAAAAGGGAAAGAAGTTTAGTATTACGTGGGGCTGTTGAATAACCCTGTAAG
>CBEUWV010000133.1:0-5645 GCA_965546895.1 uncultured bacterium | reverse complement strand
CCGCAGCGGCCATTTTTAGGGCAGAAGTTGTCTGTCTTTTAGAAGGGGGAGCCATCAGTAACACTACAGGCTGGTCGGCCGAATCGTTCTTATTCAACCATTGCCTTGTGTCATCCAGTTGCCAGTAAGAATTTCGGCAAACCGGGCACTCCACCAGATGATTTCGCCACTTTTCCAATGTGGCGGGGTCTGCTTCATGATAAAGAAGTTCCATCATTTCGACAGAGTTAAGACATTTCATTTTTTCATCTCCTGCTCAGGGCCGGTTTCCAGGTTCTGATCCCCGGTGAGAATGTTCCTGAGTTTTCTCAGGGAGGTGTACATTCTTGTTTTTGCTGTGTTTTCGGGAATCTGGACGATTTCCGCGATCTCACGAAAGGTTAATCCGTTAATTTCTTTCAGTATAACAATCTGTCTCTGCTCAGTGGGCAATTGCTCCAGGGCATGGTCCAACGCGTCAATTTGGGCCTGGCGCTGTGTAAATGCAAGTGGAGAGTCATTAACAGACAGTTTTTCGTCCAGTGCTTCGGTGGGACGGCGGCGAGATTGTCTGATAAAGTCAATGGCCCGATTGGAGGCGATGCGAAAGACCCAGGTCTTCATGCTGGCATCTCCTCTAAAGGTGTGGAGTTTCCGAAAAATCAAAAGCAGCACATCCTGCAGAATGTCCTGTGCGTCTTCCCGGTTACCGACCATCCGTTGAATGTGTCGGTAGAGCATTCCGGAATATTGACGGGCAATGGCTTCAAATTCCAAGTTTCTTTCCTCCCGGTCCTATTGACGTTAAAAACTTCCCTGAAGTTTTAGAGAAGACAAGTTTAAGTCTAAGTTTGAGTTTGAGTCCGGATAAGATTCAGAAAAGCCGGGAAACTTCTTTTCTTTCCTTCCACTTAAACTCAAACTCAAACTTGTCTTCTACTTGTCTCAGAAAGGGATATCGTCATCCAGATCACTTTTTGGAACTTCAATGTCATCTACAAAATCAGTTGATGTGGGTTCTTTGCCGGATGCCGGTGCAGTTTCAGGTGACGAATCCATCTGACCAGCCTGTGGTCCGGGGGCATTCCCGGAGCGTTTGGCAGAGAGCATCAGGAGGGTCAGGGCGCGGATATCCGTCCGATAGTGTTTGATTCCCTCGTTGTCCTGCCAGTTTGAGTATTCTATGGCTCCCTCCACCATAATCAGTGAACCCTTTGTAACCATTTTTTCGGCGCGATCGGCCAGATATCCCCAGCACACGATGTTGTGCCATTCTGTTTTTTCCTGCCGGACCCCGGAGTTGTCGTTCCAGTAGCGACTGGTGGCCATACGGAACTTGACCACTTTACTTTGGTTCTGTGTATAGCGCACTTCTGCGTCGGTGCCGGCTCTCCCAATGAGCGTAACTTTGTTGTACATATCTGTCTCCTTAAGAAATTAGTTTGTCGGGATATTCTTTTTCATTTTTTGAAGCAGGTTGGTGGACGCTCGGAGAAGCTGTATCTCATTGCCGCCTAAGGCCTGCTTCAGGTCTTTCAATGCTTGAATAATGCGGGGGTCGGAAAAATCGGCCAGCGCGTTTCTCGTCTGGAGAAACTGGTCCTGGAAAGCGGATACTTCGTCGAGAATACTGCCAACCGCGTCAAGAAGATTCGGCAGCTCGTTTTCAATTCGCTCTGAAAATCGGGAAGATTCGATGACCATGTTGTCAATCTGAAACTTCAGTGCTCTTTCGTCTTCCGTTTCTTCCTGAGATTTGCGTGCAGCGGTGAGTGCCCGGGTCAGATTGGACTGTCTTTCCAGGCCGGTTTTCTCCAGCAGATCAAGGGATTCTACCAGGCGGTTCAGGGCACTGGAGAGAGTCTCCATATCCTTCGCGGATGCGTCATGATTTGACTTGTGAGAAATGAAGGTTTCTTGTCCTTCCTGAGAGAATTTTACAAAGAGATTCCTTGTTACTGTCAATTGTTCAAGTCCCTCAAGGGTGTGGAGAGTTATTTTTTCCAGTTGGTTCAATCTCTGCTGAAGCTCGTGTTGGAGGGTTTCCGCAGACTCCGTAATGGTCTTCATTTCCCTTGCAATCGTACTGAATCCCTTCCCTTCTTCTCCAGCTTCGCCAGCGTAAATAGAAGCGTTCAGCGCGAGAATTTTACTTTTTTCCTGCACATCTTGAAGCTCAGTAATCAGTGAGGAAATGCTGTGAATGTGTTCCGGTAGTTCACTGGTGCGGCTCTGGAGTTCTGACATTTCATCTGAGAAGCTCAGAAAACGAGTTGTTATTTCCGCCAGCATTTCTTCACCTTCCTGAAATGCCTTTTCTCCATTCTGCAATATCTGTTCAAGGTACTCAGTGGCATTTCTGGCCTGTTGAAGGGTTTCCTGTTGTTTGGAAACAATATTGAGTTCTCCTTCTGCCATCACCGATTGTGTCGCAAGGAATCCTTCCTGTGCCGCCATGAGTGATTGCCGGTTTTGTTTGCTGTTGGAATAGACTTTTTTCAGCACATCCAACATGGCTGAGGGTGTTTCACTAAAGCGATCCAGTTCAAACCGAATTTTGAGAATCGTTTCAGAGAGATCCTCCTGGTTGTCCGTCTGAAGGAGAGAGCTTTCAAGCCTTTGATACAAATGGTAGATTCTGCTGGACAGCTTGTCAATGTCTCCGATGAACTCTTCCATTCGGTCAATCAATCTGATGATCCGCTCCAGGTTCATACTGACAAGATCAGAGGTTTCTCCATGGTCCGTCATAACTTGACTGAAGCGAGAATGTTGTTCCCGGATGAGTGTAATTAATTCATTAAGCTCGAGGGACTGGTTTGAGTCGCTCTCCGGGAACCTGCCTTCAATGGCTTGACGGATTTTCTCTGAATCCTCTCTACGCAAACGGGTTTCCCGAAGAAAGAACCAGGTACTGATGGTTGCTGAGAGTAGCAAAAGCGATGGACCCGCCACCAAGGCAAGCATGACAGCCATATTGGATTGTGGTGTCAGTATAGCGATGGCGGTGAGGATGCATAGACCTGCAAGCAATGTACTGTTAATGATTAGAAGTTGTCTATCAGGTAGTTTCATAGTTGACGGTCCTGTTTCTTCCGGTTTCCTTTGCGCGGTAAAGGGCTTCGTCTGAATATTGTATCAAATTCCGTCCTTCCAGGAAATCTCGGATGCCATGTACTCCGCAACTGATGGTTATTGAGATCGTTAATTCCCCAGTGTGAAACTCGTTCTTTTCAACTGCAAGCCGAATCTTCTCGGCCAGTATAACAGCGCCCTCCGGATTGGTTTGAGGAAGCAGCAATACGAATTCTTCTCCACCGTAGCGGGTCAGGATGTCAGACTCACGACTCTGTTCTCTCATAATATTTGCCAGTTCTGTGAGGACAACATCACCAGTGATGTGGCCGTATGTGTCATTTATCTGTTTAAAATAATCAATGTCAATCATGATACAGGACAGCCATTCTTCCCGTCGGCTGAGTTTTTTTATTTCTGCTTTCAGCATCCGGTTCAGGTACCCGCGGTTGAAAAGACCGGTAAGAGGGTCCGTGACGGAAAGCTCACGTAGTCTCGCATTTACGCTTGAAAGTTGTCGGATTGCCCGGTGCAGGCGAATATGGGTTTCGCTTCGTGAAATTAGTTCTTCTTCCACGTAGGGAGTGAGAACATAGTCCACGGCACCGGCTTTCAGTGCGTGAATGATCTTCGATTTACGGTTCTCGTCCGTTACCGTGAGAGTGGGTAAATGAGGTCGTAACAGCTGAAGCTCTTTCAAGACGGGTTCATATGAGGAATCCGGCAGGTCAATATTAAAGAGCATGAGTTCCGGCTCATATCCCTGGTTTAATTGTTCTTTTAAATCAGCGAAAGAGGAGAATGCCGATGTTTGAAACCCGTGTTTCCGGAAAATGAACTGCGTGATTTTCAGAGACGTCTTTCGATGGTCCAGTACAGCCACAGGTATGGTACGCCTGGATTCCATTTTTACGAAAAGGTCATGTACAAAGGTGGCCAGTGTGCCTGGCTGAAAAGGTTTTACAAAATATTCAATTGCACCTGCGTGGAACCCCTTTTCAATATCTTCTTCGTTTCCAAGTGTTGTCACAAAAATAATGGGGATATCTTCTGTAACAGGATCCTGGCGTACAAGTTGGCAGGCTTTGTACCCATCCATCACAGGCATTTCAATATCCAAAGTAATGAGATCCGGATGGTGTTTCCGGGCGGACTGATATCCTTCCATCCCGTTTTCCGCGAAAATGAGCTCATATTGGTCAAGGTCAAATTCAGCCGCAATCATTTCACGAAAAGAAGGTGTGTCATCCGTGATGAGTACACGTCTCTTTCTCAGGATGTGTTCAAGAAGGGGGATGAGTTTTTCTATTTCAAAGGGTTTTGACAGTATCTGGAGAATTCCATTTGTTTTAAGTTCTCTGGATTCTCCTCCGGTGAGAAGAATTACGGGTGTAGACGTATCAAAACTGGTTTTTTCATGAATCAAAGCAGCAGCGTCAATGAGAAAGAGTGCCGGGGAATTTCTCCCCGGCACATCTGAGGGGTCCGGTAGCTCCTTCAGCGAGTCGCAGCTATATCCGGCATTTGTCAATTGAGACTTGATGTCCCGCAGCCGTGTGTTCTGCGGTGCCAGAATTGCAATTCGCTTTTTACTCATTCATCAGGCTTCCATTGACTAACGAATTGCGAACAAGACTTAGCTCATCTGGAACTTTCCAGGGTTTACAATATAGACAACCGCTGTAGACTTGTCCGGAGCGAGGTCAATCTTATAGTCTTTATCCTTCACGAAACTGCGGGGCATTACATAGATGGAATGGATGGATTTAACTCCTGCGTCCGCAGCATTGATTGTGATGGAATCGGACTGACGAAGATCAAGGGACTTATCAAACGTGACGGCGTTAAAGTTCTTCAACTGAGGCCGACCGAAAAGGAATCGGCCCACTACTTTCTTTTTGCTCAGTGACTTGTAGTTGTCCACGTGATAGAAAACAGAATTCAGCCGACGCTCTTTTTCTGTGTTCTGAGTTGACAGTTTTTTGTTCCGGGAATTCAAGTTCTGGACCTGATTGGTTAATTCAGTCTTTGCTTGTTCCAGTTCTGTCAGTTGAGTTGTGAGTTCAGCCTTCCGTGCTTCCAGTTCATTTACGTCATCTTTCAGTTGAGTCGCTTCCTGGCGTGCGGTGTTTCTTTCATTTATCAGCTTTGTTTTGTAGTACCTTTTGATTTGATTGGGGCTCTGATCTGCCGTTCCCTGCGTCACAAAGGTTCCGAAAGTTCCGCCGTCATAGAACAGCCATACCTCGAATCCAGGAACCAGATAGTCCAGGAGATTGACGCGTTCAATCAATTTCTGGGCATCCTTGGCATTGAGGCCTTTCTGGTCCACCAGATACCGCATGGCAAGGTCATAATGGTTGTCTCCCTGTTTTACAACAACCGGCTTCGGCAATTGCTCACGAAGAGAGTCGATTTCCTTTCTTAAATCTTTAATTTCCTGATCTTTGTCAAGAACTTCCTGCAAAACGGCCTTGTAGGATGAATCTTGTTCCTTGTTCAGACGGTCCTGAAGAAGCTGGCGCTGTTCCGGGGTCAAGGAGAGCATCTGCCATTGTTCGTCGGTGAGTTGTTTGTCTCCCTTCAGGCCA
>CBEUWV010000132.1:0-5651 GCA_965546895.1 uncultured bacterium | reverse complement strand
GTCCCCCCTTGCATTTCCTGCGCAGGGTCGGGTATCATAAGCACGGAAGAAAAATAGCTGTCTGATAAGGAGAAAGCATGATGGATCTGGAAACTGCAGTAGAACGTCACAATAGCCTGAAGGAACGCATCCCGACGATTCGGAGTTATCTTTGACGCAGCTGGCAAACAGAAACGGATTGTTGAACTGGAAGAAAAAACGTCTGCACCTGAATTCTGGAACGACAATGAAGCTGCACAGAAAGTTCTGAAGGAAATTTCCCGACTGAAAGCACACATCGACATGGACCTGCGCCTGCAGGAAGCTGCGGACGAAGTGGACGTGCTCCTGGAGCTCCAGTCAGAAGGTGAAGACATGGTGGCCGAACTTTCAGAGCAGATTTCGACACTGTCTGAAATCGTGGATGACGCAGAATTACGGATGATCCTCGGAGGAAAGCACGATCCAAACAATGCCATCCTCACCATTCATTCCGGCTCCGGCGGCACCGAGTCCCAGGACTGGGCACAGATGCTGTACCGGATGTACACTCGCTATGCCGAACGAAAAGGATTCAAGATGGATGTCATTGATTTTCAGCCTGGGGATGAGGCCGGAATCAAGAGTGTTACGGTTTTAATGGAAGGGGACTACGCCTACGGGTACCTGAAAGCGGAAACCGGCGTCCACCGATTGGTCCGAATCAGCCCGTTTGATGCCAACAGCCGTCGCCACACATCCTTCGCATCGGTATTGTCAGTACCGGAGATTGATGATGATATTGACATCGATATCAATGAAAAGGACCTGAGAATTGATACCTACCGGTCCAGTGGCGCCGGCGGTCAGCATGTCAACACCACCGATTCTGCTGTCCGCATTACTCACCTGCCCACCGGAACCGTGGTTTGTTGCCAGAACGAACGCTCCCAGATTAAGAACCGCGACGTGGCAATGAAGGTGTTGAAATCCCGTCTTTACGAACTGGAGCTGGAAAAGCAGAGAAAACAACATGAAAAACTGGCGGGGGAAAAGAAAGAAATCAGCTGGGGCAGCCAGATTCGTTCCTATGTCCTTCACCCATATCGGATGATCAAAGACCATCGCACCAATTTTGAAACCGGAAACGTTGATCCGGTTCTGGACGGAGATCTGGACTCTTTTATCCGGGAATACCTGGTAATGAGTGCTTCAGGAAAGGGCAAATGATTTCGCTCATAGTAGCGTCTGTCCTCGCAACTTTTTTCGCACTGATCAGCATTGTCCTCTGGCTCAAACTGAAAAAAGCCAATGCCGTACACAAACTGCAGGTGGATTTGAGCGAAGCCGGGATTCTGGCCTCCGGTCTGGCCCACGAAATCCGGAATCCACTGAATTCCATTAAAATCAATATCCAGCTGCTTCAGGAGGATCTGGAGGATTCTCTCCAGGATGACGAAGCTAAAGAAGATTTCAGGGAAACCATCCGCCTGGTTACTTACGAAATCGGGCGCTTGAACGAGCTCATGACAAATTTCCTGACGTATGCCCGGCCCACTGAACTGAAACGGGAATCTATGGATTTGAACCATTTTCTCAATGATTTGATTCAATTCCTGAAGAAACAGGCCACGGAAAAAGGCGTTGAACTGGGCATCAAGCTACCTGAAACCCCTGTGCTTATTGATGGAGATGCCCGGCGCCTTCGCCAGGCGCTAATGAATATTCTCATCAATGATATCCAGATTCTCCCTGAACAGGGTCGAATCCAGGTGTCACTGAAGCGGGTTCGTGATCTGGCCGTTATACGGATTGAAGACAACGGGCCGGGGATGACGGAAGAATTCATGCGGGAAATATTTGTGGCTTTCCGTTCCCAGCGCCGGGGAGGGACGGGACTCGGTCTTTCCATTGCCAATAAATTTATTGAGGCCCATGGCGGTGGAATAAAGGTAGAAAGCAGCGTAGGGAAAGGAACTGTATTTTCCATCATTCTTCCCCTGAAAGTTGATGAAATATGAAAACATACTTGACAAGTATCAGGGGAATAAGTACAATTTACATGATTAAGAATAATTCCTGATAAGGAGAGCAAAATGGCAGAAAAACAGCATCGGATGACAAGGCAGAGACAAATCATTCTGGAAACGGTTAAAAGTTTGAAAACCCACCCGTCTGCGGACGAAGTTTTCGGACTGGTAAGGAAAAAATTGCCTCGTATCAGTCTGGGTACTGTGTACAGGAACCTGGAGCTATTGACAGAACAGGGAATTATTCGGAAACTGGAGACTGCAGGCCAACAGAAGCGATTTGATGGAGATATCAGCCCTCACTATCATGTAAAGTGCGTCAAGTGTGGGAAAATTGATGATCTGTATTTTGAGCTTCCGCAACCTTCATCGGAATGGGCTGAAAAGACCTCTTTTCAGATTCTGGAGTACAACGTGGAATTGCTGGGGATTTGCCCTCAGTGTCAGAAGGGCCCAATCCATCATTAAGTTTTGCTCCCTGCTTCCGGATGAAAACATCTGCGATGAGAGTCAATGCGTGGCATAAATATAACAGGAAAAATCAGGGTTTTGAATTAAGAACAAACAGAAAATGGGGGAAAGCATGAATTTCAACACAGTTGATGATTTGCTGGATTTCGCGATTTCTGAGGAAGAAAAAGCATCAAAATTCTACACCAGCCTGGCAGAGAAAATGGATCGTCCCTGGATGAAGAAAATTTTTATTGAGTTTTCCAGGGAAGAACTGGGCCACAAAGCCGTTCTCATTGGAATTAAGAAGGGCGGAGACCTTCAGCCGTTGCAGGAACAGATTCTGGATCTGAAAATACTGGAAGGGCTGCACTCAGAAGAGATCCCGGCAGATAACATCGATTACCAGCAGGCATTGATCATTGCGATGAAGGCAGAAAAAGAAGCTTACATCCTGTATACCAGCCTCGCAGATGTGGCCCAGGATGAGAAGGCCAGAAGCGTGTTGTTTCGTCTGGCCCAGGAAGAGGCTAAACATAAACTCCGTTTTGAGATGGAGTACGATGATATGGTCTTAACTGACAATTAACTAAATTACAGAATTGAGATTCGGGAGGATTGTATGATTTCAGAAAAAATGCAAAAAGCACTCAATGACCAGATTAACGCGGAATTCTTTTCCGCGTACCTTTACCTGGCCATGGCCGCCTATTTTGAAGAAAAGAACCTGCCCGGCTTCGCCCATTGGATGGAATTGCAGTATCAGGAAGAGTCTGAACATGCCATGAAAATTTACAAGTACATCAACAACCGGGGCGGCCGCGTTCAATTGAACGCAATTGAAAAACCCCAGGCAGAATGGGACTCCCCGCTGATGGCATTTGAAGCAGCCTATAAGCACGAGCAGTACATCACAGGTCGGATCAATGACTTGATGAAACTGGCAGTGGAATTGAATGACTTCACTACCCAGAGTTTTCTCCAGTGGTACCTGGACGAACAGGTGGAGGAAGAAGCAAATGTGGATGAGATTGTCCAGTCTTTTCAGCTGATGGGGAATGACAAACGCGGCCTGTTCATGCTGGACAGAGAATTGAAACAGCGACAGGCAAGCTCCGATACTGGGGAATAATGGACAAGAAAGATACCGCCGCCGACCGTTTTCAAAAGGAAAGGGACGAACTGAATGAAATCGTCCTGAAATATGCCGGAAAGAATCTGAAAAGATTCTACTCGCTGGACACTGCGGTGTACCGGGACGGAGCCCTTCCTGCAAAAACAAAGGAATTGCTCGGTTTTGCGACGTCCCTGGTATTGCGTTGCGACGATTGTATTCTCTACCACACCATTCGGTGTTTTGAGGAAGGTGTAAGCTCACAGGAATTCGAAGAGGCAATCACAATTGGCTTGACAGTGGGCGGATCCATCACCATTCCCCACATTCGCCGTGCCATGAAGAACTGGCAAGAGCTGCAGGAACAAGGAGAATCCGGCACTGTCTAAGAAAAAAGAGAGATGGCACCGGGTTTTTGCCCAATTGAGCAGAAATTTGAGGTAAAATAGGCTGGAGAAGCCGTAATTTGGAGGAAAAATGAAAAAATATATTTGTGATGTATGCGGGTACATTTATGATCCGGAAGTCGGTGACCCTGACAACGATGTCGCTCCCGGAACTACTTTTGAAAACATTCCGGAAGACTGGGTCTGCCCATTGTGCGGTGTAGGCAAAGAAGATTTTTCCGTTTACGAAGACTGATCTTTAACATTTCGGCGGGTGAGGTTATCTTTGCCCGCCTTTTTTCTTGTGCACCAACCGGCGGATACCCTCATATGCAGCTGGTTTCCGTCTGTTTAATTCCAGATCTCACGGAGGGACAATGGCTGTCAGAAAACTGAAGGACCGTATTTTCGAAGTGGGCGCGATTGACTGGGACCGGGAACTTTTCGATGAGCTTGTACATCTGCCGGACGGCACCAGCTACAACGCTTACCTGATCCAGGGAAGTGAAAAAACCGCGCTGATTGACACAGTGGACCCGGACAAGGAAAAGGTCCTGATTCAAAACCTCAAAACTGTCCATCCCAAACGCATTGACTATCTGATATCCAACCATGCCGAACAGGACCATTCCGGAAGCATTCCTAAAATTCTTGAACTTCATCCCGAAACCATGGTGGTAACCAATGCCAAATGCAAGGCAATGCTTGTGGACCACCTTCACGTACCGGAAGACCGGTTCATTGTGATAAAAGACAGGGAAACATTGTCTCTGGGAGACAAGACACTGGAGTTTATTCTGACGCCCTGGGTTCACTGGCCGGAAACCATGGCAACCTATCTTCAGGAAGATAAGATTCTTTTTCCCTGCGATTTCTTTGGTGCCCACCGGGCTGCCAGCAACCTCTTTGTCACCAAAGAATCCAAGGTCTACTACGGCGCAAAACGGTACTATGCGGAAATCATGATGCCATTCAGGGCGATCATCAAAAAACATCTGAAGGTCCTGGAGGACTACGATATCGAAATGATCGCTCCCAGCCACGGCCCGGTATATGACCGTCCGTCTTTCATCATGGACGCCTACCGGGACTGGGTTTCTGACGAAGTTAAGAACAAAGTACTGATTCCCTTTGTCTCCATGCACGGCAGCACCCGTGCGATGGTGGATCATCTGACAGGCGCCCTTATTGACAGAGGCATCAAAGTGAAGCTGTTCAACCTGGTAAAAGCCGATATGGGTGAATATGCCATGGACATTGTGGATGCCGCAACAGTAGTTTTCGGTACGCCCTTTGTGCTGGTAGGCGCTCATCCTGCCGTAGTCTATGCTGCTTATTTCACCGGAGCTCTCCGGGCAAAAATCAAGCACGTCGGCATCATGGCTTCTTATGGATGGGGGGGCAAAGTTGTTGAACAGATCGGGTCTCTCATTGAACCGGTTAAAGCTGAGCATTTTGAACCGATTCTATCGAAAGGGCTCCCGGACAAAGAAGATTTCCAGGAAATTGATGCCCTTGCGGACATTATCCTTGAACGGCATCAATCTCTGAACATTTTGTAGCACCAGTAAGCCAAAGCGAACGGCCTTCGGCCGGATGTTGGATGGTGAATGGTGAATGGTGGATGGTGAACCAGAATGGGTAAGCGACAATTGGCTCTTTATCCCTTGCACCCTCTGCCCTCTCTGAGAAAGTGCAAGTGAAAGTGCAAGT
>CBEUWV010000131.1:0-5687 GCA_965546895.1 uncultured bacterium | reverse complement strand
CGCCCTTTCTGCTCCTCCCCCTCTGCGTTCTCAGCGGTGAAATCCCTGCCTTTTCTTTACTTGCACACGCACTTTCACTTTCACTGCCGCGAAGCGGCCTCCCCAGTCGCCCCCTTGACGGGGGTCACGTGACGACGTAAACTGATTCTACCTTGCAGTGATTCAAAATCTGGTTTGTTATTGGAGACTCAAATATGGAACATACTGGCACAGCTGAAAAGAAATTTCCCTTCAAAACACTGTTGAGCTTTCTCGGTCCGGGGTTTCTGGTCACGGTAGGGTTCATTGACCCCGGCAACTGGGCCACCAACATTGAGGGCGGGTCAAGGTTCGGCTACAAACTGCTCTGGGTGATCACCTTAAGCACAATCATGCTGATTGTGATTCAGCACATGGCGGCCAAGCTTGGGATTGCCACTGGAAAATCACTGGCCGCCAATATCCGGGACCACTTTTCCCGTCCGGTTACCGCTTTCCTCGGCGGGACAATTGTCCTGGCCTGCGTGGCAACAGATGTAGCGGAACTTATCGGCGGTGCCATCGGATTCAACCTCCTGTTTGGGATGCCACTGTGGATGGGTGCGCTCCTCACTGTTGTACTGGAGATATTCCTGATTGTAAGCCAGCGCTATCATCGGCTGGAGGTCATCATCATTGGCTTTCTTGGAATTATCGCTGTCTGTTATGTGATTGAGATTCTGATTGTCAACCCAGACTGGGCAACTCTGGCACCGGCCATTGTGGTTCCCAGCATTGACAGGAGCAGCATTTACGTGGCAATGGCCATCCTCGGTGCGGTGGTCATGCCCCACAACATCTTTCTGCATTCCAACGTGATTCATAGCCGGAAATGGGGAGCTTCAGAAGATGAAAAGCAGAACCTCATTCGCTACGAAAAGATGGATACTCTCTTTGCCATGATAATGGGATGGATTGTGAATTCGGCAATGATAATCGTCGCCGCAGCCGTGTTTGCGGGAAATAATATCACTGTCACTAGTATCGAACAGGCATCAGCAACACTGAAACCACTGGCCGGGCCGCTGGCTGGCTTCCTCTTTGCTCTTGCTCTCGTCTTCGCTGGTGTCGGATCATCCGTTACGTCCTCAATGGCGGAAGTTAATGTCATCACCGGCTTTCTGGGAAAACCGGAAGACCCGCGGACACTTCTCTACCGGATCTCCGTTTTTGTGACAGCCATTCCGTCGTTTCTCATCATTATTCTCAGTATGGACACGTTCAAAATTTTGATTTTCAGCCAGGTTGTGTTGAGCATTCAGCTTCCCTTCACCCTTGTACCCCTTCTGATTCTCTGCCGCGACAAAAAACTGATGAAAGGGTTCAGGAGCCGTACCCTGGAGTTTGTCTCTGCTGTCGTAATTTCCGGAATCGTCATTCTCCTGAATATTTATCTTCTCTATTCAACCCTTGCGGGAGGTGCCTGACATGCAGGTTTATAAGAATATTCTCGTAACCATGGACTGCTCCCCGGTGGATGATGCCATCATCGCTCACATCTCACTCCTGGCAAAACAGAACGAAGCGGAGGTTTTTCTCCTCCATGTAATTCATGCGCACACACTGGACCAGAAACGTGCGCTGGAAGAAAAGGCGAAAGCACAGATGGAAGCACACCGTGCCACACTCCAGGAAGCAGGGGTTATTACCCATATTGTTTTCCGTACGGGAGAACCGGAAGAGGAAGTTTTGAAAGAAATCAGGGAAAAAGACTACGATCTGGAGGCCATGGCCACCCACGGTCACCACATTCTCGGTGACATTCTGTTTGGCAGCGTTTCCGACAAACTGAAACACAGCATCACCATTCCCCTGTTGTTGATTCGCTCTCCCTGACAGGCACTGCCATGGGGCACACTACCTGGCAATATCAAAGCTTCGGTAGCCTTTTGCGGGAAGGGCGGTTTCTTCCACATGGTCCACATGGCCATAGCTTGGGCCTCGGCGGATTTCGCCAAGGAAGGGGCGCAGGGCTTCTTCCGGTCCCTCCGCGTCTATTTCCACCGTGCCATTGATGCAGTTTCGGACAAAGCCTCTGATATTGTATCGGGCTGCAACTGTGGCTGTAAAGAAGCGAAAGCCCACGCCCTGGACCCGGCCGTGTACGATAAGATGAACCCGTATCACGCCCAGGTTTTCCATAGGACCACCGCGAGGAGCACCAGCACAATGGTTAATACAGTGGCAAGGACTGCGTGTTTTTCGAGAAAAACAACAGCTTTCTCACCGAATTTGAAGATAAGAAAACCCTCTAAGAGAAAGCGACCGCCCCGTCCGAAAGCGGATGCAATGGCGAATGAAGCCACATTCATCTTGAAAACACCCGCCACAATTGTAAAAACCTTGTATGGAATCGGAGTGAATCCCGCTGTGAA
Organism: uncultured bacterium; assembly: GCA_965546895.1. Taxonomy (GTDB): domain Bacteria; phylum Acidobacteriota; class Holophagae; order Thermotomaculales; family Thermotomaculaceae; genus UM-FILTER-49-7. The sequence continues at coordinate 3,294 of CBEUWV010000131.1, read as the reverse complement.
GACGGCAAAAAATCCGTACTGCCTATAAAATGACTCAACCAGTGCGAATTGGTGCTGTGCGTGGTAAAAATCTATCAGTTTCACACCCACAAGATTATAAAATTGATAACCAATCAGATAACCGACCAATCCCCCCACAACGGAACCGGCAGTGCAAATCAAGCTGTAGTACACCCACTTCTTTTTTTTCAGGATGATCATGGGAATTAAAATAACATCCGGTGGAAGTGGGAAAAATGAACTTTCAATAAAGGAAACTGCCACCAGTGTCACAACCGCCCATTTTGAGTTGGCGCTTTTCTCCATCTTTGCTCTCAGATTTTCAAACATGTTTTCACTTTCTCCATTTCCTTGAAATCCGTCAAATCGGGCTGAAGTGGTGTCACAGATACAAAACCGTCCAGTACTTCCACAATGTCGGTACCGGGTTTGTCGTCCCACACAGGGGGGACGCCACCGATCCAGAGGGCTTGCTGATTTCGGGACTGGCGGCATGGCTCCACCTTGCCTGGATATACCCGGCTGGAAAGACGGGTCACAACTGTTCCCCGAATCTCCTCCTCAGGGTAGTTGATATTGAGCATTGCCTTGCCTTCCATCTCCAGAATCTGCGGAAACAAACTGGAAAAATGATCCAGAATAGCTCCCAGATTTTGAAAGTTTTTCGCGGAAAGCGCCACTCCCGAAATACCATGGAAAAATCCTTCCATGGCACCTGCCACGGTACCGGAATAAATCACATCCTCTCCCATGTTGTAGCCCTTGTTGACTCCGGAAACAACAACATCAGGGCGGCTTTCCTTTAGAATATGGAAAAGTCCAAGGTAGGCGCAATCAGCTGGTGTTCCATTAACAATATAGAAATCCGATTCAATTTCTTTCAGTTGAAGCGGTCGATTCAGTGTTAATGCATGGGAAGAACCGGACATCTCCTGGTGGGGAACCACGGTTACCACCCGCCCGAACTGACGCAATGTTCTTCCCAATTCCTGTACACCTTCCGAAAAAGGCCCGTCGTCGTTGGTAAGGAGAAATAGTCTATTTCCCGATTTGCTCAATTTCAACTCCAGTATAGTAATGTTTCAGAATATCCGTGTAGGAATAGCCCTTCGTGGCCATTCCAAATGCCCCTACCTGGCACATACCAACGCCATGCCCCCAGGCACTCCCCGTAAGATACACACCAAGCAGGTTTCCGGCCTTGCTCACCCGTTTGAAGAGGCGGAACTTATTTTCCCTGCATCCCAGCGTCCATCTGATCTTCAGGCCCCGAATCACACCACTTCCAGTCGTCCCGATTACCTTCAGAGCTGCCACCCGGCCGGTTGAAGTCATTTTCGCGACAGAAACATCCGTGAGTTTTCCAACTTTCACATAGCGGTTTACGCTGGTGCTCAAATCACTGGCAGACAGGAAACGGAACCAGCGATAGGAGGAAACAAAGCTGTCGTTCAATGCACTCTGGGATTCCCGTGTCAATATTTCAATGGCAGCTATGCCGTCCGGTTTTTCCATGTAGCGAATCCGGTCACCAAACCGTATCCTGGCTATGGAAGCAGGAATCAACTGATCTCCTGCTGAGTAAAACAAAAAGTCCGGGGCCGGGTTCAGGTCCAGAAAGTCTTTATCAACCACCTTGAACCTGAGCTTTGGCGGATCCTCCTGGTTGAGAACTTCCTGGAACTTTTCACCAATTGCCACAACATCAATCATCCGGGCCGAAACATCGGGACAAGGCTGACGAAGCAAACCGGCGCTGAGCAGATCTGTGGTGTCATCGGTATCCAGAAAGGCTCTGCTGAGATATACCGCAATCTCTTTCAGAGAGTTGGATTTCAATTCTGTTTTCGGCAGTGGCACCCCCAGTTTCGTTAAAAGTGTTCCGAGAAATTCGTCACAGAACGCCACGGTGGCAACTTCATTGAGATGTCCCAGATCCTCTTTCTTAAGCAAGCCGTCTTCAAACATCCGGACAACTGCCAGAGATGGCTGATTGACGTATGGGGTTTCCAACAGCGGCAATGTTGCCAATGTTGTCAGGTTCTGGGAAATCCAATCACCGTCCGCACCTCCACATTGAACCGATTTCAGATAAGGGACAGGCCCGCCTTCAAACACGTTTTCCACATCTTCAGTCTGCCCTCCGCAGAAAGCCGTAAAAAGCGCGTTAATGGGTTTTCCCTCGTAGGTTAAAATTTCACCCCGGGTCGCGGCCACTGCACGATCAGTCCGATCCTGTTCCACATTGATTCCCTTGTAGACCTGGCAACTCTGACTGGCACAGATATCAAAGCCCAGAGACTTGAATTGGCCCAGATTGTAATAAACGTAAGTTCTTGCCGCCACCGCCTGCGCCTTCAGCGCTTCGATCTGAGGGTATAATGTGCCACCCATTTCCGCTGGAACCACACCCCGGAGATATTCCTCAATATCTACTATATTGATGATGTTGAAACGGTCCCCATTTACCCGAATCTGTAACTTTCCCCGATATCGCGTACCTTCCACTGTAATGGGGTGACTGCATTCCAGGGTAATTGATTCGGGATGAAGTGCGTATTTGTCATATTCACTGGTTATCAGGTAGAGCATGCCTTTCCTCATGGTTTTGACATCGGCGCTTGTGATGAACACATCGCTGATACCATTGAGTTTCACCAGATCCTTAATTGCGGATGCTTCGCTGAGAGATTGGTACGGACCAAAGTACACAAAATACAAATTCCGCTTTCGAACATATTTCACCCGGGGTTTTTCGTCTGTAAACCGGGCCAGTGTCGATTGGCACTGTTCCACGGAGGAATGGCGGCTATATGCCCCAACCTGTACGACCCAGCCCGGCTGGTCCAATCCAGCGCCGTTTCCGGTACCGCGCCATATTCGGAATGTGGATCCGCCCGGCACGGTTCGAACAGTTCTCCTGTTGTGCAGGATTTTCAATTTTGAGTCCGTATGAAAACGCACTTTTGTCCGGTTCAGCGACACACCTACCCGAATGGTTTTTGCCTGAATCGGGATCAGTGTGAGTCCACACATAAGCGCTCCCAAGATCAGTCTGCGGATACATCCTCCTCCGTCACACTATCCTCCTGGTCTTTCAGCAGTGCTTCCGCCCTTTCAAGGTCCTGTTCCCGTACCATCACTTTGATCACCCCGAATTCGCCCATGGTTTCAGGAATCATCCCAAAAGATCTGTCTTCTACTACGGCAGGGATGCTGTTTGCAACTAAAAGTCCCCGGATGATTTTCCCCTCACCCATAAATGAAACACGGCGAACCACCACCCACTTTTCG
>CBEUWV010000130.1:0-5709 GCA_965546895.1 uncultured bacterium | reverse complement strand
TGGCTATCTCCTTTTCGCAGCGATCAGCATGCTGTCATACTGGTGGGTGGAACGGGAAGAGTCGAATGCCTGAACGCCGCCAAAGCCCCATGGTCCTCTTCGCGGGGCTTTTTCTGACTTCCATGTTCCTGAACACCATGCCACCTCTGATGGTGGAGTTTCAACGGGTATTTTCCATCTCAATGGGACATTCCAGCATTATTCCCTTTGCTCACTCTATGGGAACCATTCTGGCTAATCTCGCAGCGGCAGTTGTGCTGTCAAAGATCGGAACACGCAAGAGTACTGCCATTGCTGTGATCGCAGGAGCGGTCGGACTTACATTTGCGGCAACGAGCCATTCACTTGCGGGATTGACAACGGGAATTTTCTTTATTGCTGTTGCGTTTGCCGTCACCATTACAACATTTTCTGTCATTTATGCTCATTTCCCCGTGACAAAGCAGAATTTCTCCATGTTTCACTCCTTTTTCGGCATGGGCGGACTGGCCGCTCCGGTTTTTGTAAAGTTTTATCTGGGACGAAATTATTCCTACCGGTACGTATATCTAACCTACCTCCTTTTGATTATTCTATTTGGTCTCTACATTGCTTTTCGTCCTGTTTCGGATTATCAGTCCGACGATTCCCCCTTTCACGGAGTAAAAAAGGTGATGCAAAGCCGCTACCTTATTGTCATTACCCTGCTTGGTCTATATTCCGTATCCGAAATGGCTGTCGTGGTATGGGCGGGTAATTTCTTTAAATCCTCCTTCGGCTTCACAGTTGAAACATCTGCTGTGATGCTGTCCGCCTTCTGGATTTTATTTACCCTCGGTCGTTTTTTCGGTGACAGACAGATTCGCAAACTCACTCCGCAAATCAACGCCCGGGCCATGAGCCTTGCATCCCTCGCTCTTTTTTCTATCTTCATTTTCAGCCCGGTGACATGGTCAGTAAGTGCTTTTTTGTTGGGCGCTCTTTTCATGGCCACAATCTTTCCGTCCATTCATTTTCTCCTGAACCGGATTGCCCCGGATGATGTCCGGGCACCTTTAAATGCCATACTCTTTCTCGCTGTGAGCACGTTTGGAATGATCGGTGTCCCGTTTGTGGGCATTGTCGGTGGAATAAATATCCGCCTGGGCATGTCAATGATGTTAATCCCCTTTTTCCTGATGGTAACCGTTCTTCCTTTCCTGTGGAGAGGAGAAAAGATATGAGAAATCAATCATGGAGGTTCATATGAGTGAAAACAAACCAAACCTTGAAGAATTTAAAAAACTGAAAGAACAACCGGTCATTCTATTTCACGGATTTTCCGGTGAAGATCTCAATGCCCTGATTGATACGTTGAAACATTCCCCGTCATTCACAGGCAACATCATCATGGCGACTACAACTCCGGCATCCATCCAGTGGCGAATCAAAGATCTGCTGAAGGAGTTATCGGAAGAGCGCGCAGCCTTGAAGGAACTGAACCAGAAGAAAGATTCTCAGTAAATCATAACGACATTTGAATATTTGCTCGCAATCAATGGAAACTATTCAGACTGTTGACCGTATAATTCAATCGGATTTGAAAATTCCGGAGGGAGCCATTGAAAAAGACTTTTATTCTATTAGTTGTCGCAATTACTGCCGTAACCACTTCCTGTTCACTTAATGTCAAAAGTGGGAATAAGAACAAGAAAAAAGACAGCAAAGAAATTGTTGTCCCCATACAGGTAGAATCCCTGAAGAAGGGTCCAATTTCATCCTTTATTCTGTCATCCGGTACGGTTGAAGCAGAAATGAGTGTGGACATAGTCGCGGAAACTAACGGTGTGGTAGAAAAGCTTAACGTGGAAGAAGGTGACAGTGTTAAAAAGGGTCAAATCCTTGCTGTCGTAAATTTCGAAGAACTGAAACTCAGTAAAGACAAGGCCGAAGTCGCCCTGAAAGAAGCGGAGAACACATTCAAACGTACCAAGAATATGTTTGACCGCCAACTGGTCAGTCAGGAAGACTACGACAATGCCCGATTTAACTATAACCAGAAAAAACTTGATTTCGACAATGCCCGGGTTAAATATGAAAAAAGCATGATTAAGGCCCCGTTTGATGGGGTCGTCACGGAGCGCTTTATCACTGCCGGGCAATACCTGACCATGAACCAGAAAGCCTTCTCCCTGGTAAACCGTGACCTTCTGAAGGTGAATGTCTTTATCCCTGAAGAACGGGTCAGAGAATTGAAAGTGGGAATGTCTGCAAAATTGATCAGTGAAGCGGCCAACCAAACCTACAAGGGCAACGTAAAACGAGTTTCTCACGTCGTTGATCCATCCACCGGCACTGTTAAAGTAACTGTTTATGTTAAACATGACCCCAATATCCGACCCGGCATGTTTGTAAAGGTACGTCTTTTGACCGATACAATTCCAGATGCGTTGCTTGTTCCCAAAAAGGCCGTAGTCTATCAGAACGACCGGCAGTTTGTTTTTCTGTACGATGCAACGAAAAAAGAAGCAAAGCAAGTCGAACTGAAGACGGGTTATCAGGATGAGACCCGCTTCCAGTCACTGAATAAGGATCTGAAGGCAGGCGACCAGATTATCGTGGCTGGTCAGAACGGTCTGAAGGATGGCGCGAAGGTCAGGTTGGGCTGATATGACAGATCATTCCGTATTCGGTATCACGATCCGACGCCCGGTGGCAATCTTTATGATTGTCATTGCCATCGTGGTCTTTGGCTATGTCTCATACAAGAGATTGGCCCTGAACCTTATGCCGGACATCAGCTATCCCACAGTTACTGTTCGCACTGAATTTGAGGGGGCCGCACCTGAGGAAGTTGAGAACAACGTTTCCCGAAGAGTGGAGCAGGCTCTGGCCGTTGTAAATAACCTTTCCACTATCAGTTCCATCTCCAGATCCGGCATGTCCGATGTGATTCTGGAATTTCGCTGGGGCACCGACATCAACACAGCTATTCAGGACATTCGGGAAAAACTGGATCAGGTTTTTCTACCTCAGGAGGCGGGGAAACCCGTCATCCTTCGATATGACCCCACATTGGATCCTATCCTCACATTCGGACTTACTTCAAAAAAAGAAAGTCTGATGTATCTCCGGAATTTTTCAGAAGACAATATTAAGATCCGTCTGGATAAGATTCAGGGAGTCGCCGCAGTTAAAATCCGGGGAGGCCTTGAAGAAGAATTCCACGTGGACATCAACCCGTCAAAATTGACCGGGTTGAACATGGACATTGATCAGGTTAACAGCCGTCTGGCCAGTGAAAACGTCAATTTAGCAGGTGGAAAGCTGAAAGAGGGCGCCACTGAATACATTGTCAGGACCGTCAACCAGTTTCAGAATCTTGACGATATTCGTAACCTGATAATCGGAACCACAAACGGAGTTGAGATTCGCATCAAGGATATCGGTCAGGTCAGTCGATCGTTCAAAGACAGAGAAGTGATCACCCGGATCAATGGCAGAGAATGCGTCATCCTGGAAATTTACAAAGAAGCGGACGCCAACATTGTGGATGTGGCCAAACGTGTCAAATTCCAGATGCTCACAACAAAAGGAAAAACAGTTCGTACTTCTCTGCCAAAGCACATGAAAGTTGATCTGCTGTCTGACCAGTCCGTTTTTATTGAAAATGCTCTGAATGAAGTAAAAGACAATGCCCTGGTGGGTGCCCTTTTGGCCATTCTGGTATTGTTTCTTTTTCTCAGGAACATCAAATCGACACTGATCGTTTCCGTTACTATTCCGTTATCTATTGTCACAACATTCGCGTTCATGAAATTCTTCGACGTATCATTGAACATTATGTCTCTTGGTGGAATTGCACTGGGGGTCGGGATGCTTGTGGATAACGCCATTGTTGTGCTTGAAAGCATCTTCCGATGTCAGGAAGAAGGGGATGAAGTTGCAAACGCAGCAGTCCGGGGGGCCTCTGAAGTGGGAACTGCAGTTATTGCTTCAACTCTCACAACAATTGCCGTATTCTTTCCCATTGTCTTTGTGGAAGGTATCGCGGGGCAGATCTTCAAAGACATGGCTCTGTCTGTTGTCTTTGCTCTGGTCGCGTCGCTGATGTTCGCCCTGTTTTTCATTCCCATGCTGGCATCCAGAAGGTTTACTCCGGGAAAATCGACTGAATTCAGCCTGAGGTCCTCTCTTCTTCATTTTCAGTCTTTCAGCGGATTTATCGTGCCTTTGCCACGAAACTGGTTGTTGAAACCATTCGTAGTTCTGTTTCGGGTGATCCGACTTCTATTCTATTTCCCTCTGGAGATAGTGGCAAAACTTTTTGTACTGGCTTATCTGGTTTTTCTTGGAATTGTCTGGATCAGCCGAATTATCTGGACTGCACTGGATGAATTCATTCTCAACAGAGTGTTGACCGTCTTTAACAATGGCTTCAACTGGGTTCAAAACGATTGGTACCCAAAAGCACTGAAAGTTGTGCTTGGGAACAAATTACTGTCCGTTATCCTGATTCTGCTTGCCTTCGCTATCACATTCTCCTCATTTCGCGGACTGGACGCCGAACTGATTCCGGTCATGCACCAGGGGCAATTTACCGTTATTGTTAATTTCCCTGTGGGCACGCCCATTGAAAAGACAGATTCCCTCCTCATGCCCTATGAATCCAAGCTATCTGGAATCAAAACAATTCGTACCTACTTCACCCGCATCGGAGTGGAAAAGGATTCCTATGCGAAAGCGGACGAAGGCGAATTTTCAGCAAGAATCGGAGTAATTCTCAAACCCTCAGACAATATTCTCCAGACGGAACAGGCCACAATTTCAAAAATCCGCGATATTTTCAGCGACATTCCGGATGCTGAAATGAAAGTGGAATACCCCACCCTGTTCACATTCAAGGCACCGGTTGAGGTTGAAGTACATGGATATAATCTCCAGAAATTGAAAAAATACTCCATGCTCGCTCTGGAGAAAATGAAAGAGATTCCGGACCTGAAAGATGTGGAATTGAACATCCGCACCGGAAACCCGGAAACGCAGATTATCTTTGATCGGGACAAGCTCGCCCGGCTGAACCTGAATATCGTAAAGGTGGCAGACCTTGTTCGGAACCAGCTGCTCGGATACGTTCCAACCAAGTTTATTCGGGGTGACAAGCGCATTGATATTCGGGTAAAATTAAAAAACAATACGAAAAAAACACTGGAAGACTTAAAACATCTCATTGTTAACCCGGGGCAGAAACCTGCTGTTCCGCTCTTTGCGGTGGCAAAATTCAACATTGTTGAAGGTCCCAGTGAAATCAGACGCGTGGATCAGCAGCGGGTGGGTCTTATCTCAGCAAATGTAACCGGTTTAGGCTTGAAGGCCCTGTCAAAGCAGATCAAGGCAAAGCTCGCCACCATTCCCCACCCCTCCGGCATTGAATACGTGATCTCAGGCCAGAACCAGGAGATGGAAAAGTCCTCTAAATCGCTCCTGTATGCCCTGTTGCTTTCTATATTCCTGGTATACATTGTCATGGCATCCCAATTTGAGTCTCTGCTTCATCCCTTTGTGATCATGTTTTCAATCCCCCTGGCGTTGTTTGGTGTCGGCATCACGCTATACACATTCCATATCCCGATGTCAGTCATTGTATTCATTGGCTTGATGATGCTTGCAGGCATTGTGGTCAACAACGCTATTGTGCTCATTGATTACATCAATCTGTTAAGAAAACGGGGAATGGAGATCAGAGAAGCT
>CBEUWV010000129.1:0-5906 GCA_965546895.1 uncultured bacterium | reverse complement strand
CCTCTGAACTTTGTGCCTTGGCGCCTTTGTGTTGAGTCTCCTCTTGTTCTTCCTCAGCGACCTCTTCCCCCTCTGCGCCTCTGCGGTGAAATCCCTTCGGGATGAGTTGGAGTAGGGGGCAGAAAGTGCGAGTGAAAGTGCAAGTGCGAGGAAGAAGGGAATTGGCCATTCCCTGTCTTTTGCCACTCATCACACATCACTCATCACTCCCCAATCCCAGATTGGGGATTGACATACGCGGGGGGTGAATCTATATTGTGAGTGAGTCAAGGCCTTTGTGTGGTAGCCCGGTTGTATCCAATGGAACCGTCGGTTACGCTGATTGCGCAGAGGCCTTACGTTTAACTGCAAATGAATTTCAAATGAGGGTGGAAAAGATGGAAGAAGTGACAGGCCGATTTCTGTTTGTGTTGCATTCGCATATCCCGTACGTGATGAATCATGGTGCCTGGCCACACGGCGAACATTGGCTATTTGAGGCGGCGGCAGAAACATATATTCCACTTTTGAACACGTTGCGACGTTTCCAGGGTGAACGTCGGACTCCTGCTATCAGCATTGGGATGACTCCTGTGCTGGTGGAGCAGTTGAAATCCGAAGGGTTCAGAAAACGCTTCGGGGAGTTTCTGGATTACAAGTTGAAACTGGCGACAAAAGACGTGGAGCTCCTGGAAGAATCGGGGGACACCCGTATGGCGGCTCTTGCGGGAAGGTGGCGTGATTTTTATCTGGATACGGCTCGAGTGTTTACGGATGTATGCCACGGTGACATTATTGATGCGTTTCGGAAGATTCAGGATGAGGGGCTGGTTGAGATTCTGACTTCCGCCGCCACCCATGGTTATCTTCCGCTTTTGTCCCGGGACGCGTGTGTACGGGCTCAGGTAAAGGCAGGAATTGACGTATATGAAAGGGCATTTGGGAGAAAACCAAAGGGAATTTGGATGCCGGAATGTGCCTATCGACCTGCCGGAAAATGGACCAATCCGGTGGTACCCCTGGAAACTTTCGTACGCAAGGGAGTGGATGAAATTCTGGTGGAAGAAGGCCTGGAATACACAGTGATTGACAGCCCACTTCTCGGCAATGCAAATTTGCTCGGAGTTTATTCAGACGAAGAACTGGATTTTTCCGAAGTGAAATTCTCGCGGACGCCGTATCTGCCCTATCGTCTTTCAAGCGGTCTTCAGCTTTTTGTGCGGGATCATGTGACGGGTTATCAGGTCTGGAGTCGGCACCACGGTTACCCCGGCGATCCCTACTATCTCGAATTTCACAAGATGAAGGACACCAGTGGCATTAAATTCTGGCGCATTACCGGATCGGATGTGGACCTTGGGGGCAAAAAGCCGTATGACCCGGAAATTGCTGAATCAAGAATTAAGGAAAATGCGGTGCATTTTGCCCATCTTGCGAATCGACTGATGGCAGAGTTCAAGGCGAAGAATGGCGATCCCGGCGTGCTGGTGGCGCCTTTTGACGCGGAATTATTTGGCCACTGGTGGTTTGAAGGGCCTGAGTGGCTTTACCAGGTGTTGCGGCTTCTGGAGACAACCGATGGAGTTGTCCCTGTGACCTGCGAGGAAATGGCCCGTGTGTCTGAAACGGCTGAGGTTATTGACCTGCCGGAAGGGTCCTGGGGAGAAAACGCGGATCATTCCGTGTGGCTCAACGGGAAAACAAGGTGGACATTTCGGGAACTTTACCCGGTGGAGCAGAAATTTGTTTCGTTTGTGCAGGAAAAACAGGAAAAGTGGAAGCAGGATGATGAATTGAAGTCAGTGTTGACCGAGGCGGCAAAGTCCCTCCTTATAGCGGAGGCATCGGACTGGCAGTTTCTCATTCACAAGGAATCGGCTTTGGATTATGTGGAAAAACGGTTTCGCCAGCATGTGGGCGAAGTGGCGCGTTTCCTCGGAATGGCCAATGTTCTGGCAGCGGGTGAAAGCCTGACGGCAGACGATCGGGTTTTTGTGAATCAGTGTCACCGGGACAATGACTGTTTCCAGAATCTGGATCTGAGCTGGTGGTGTGAAGATGTCTGAGTTTCGCAAAGATCCGGTACTGAACCACTGGGTGATTATTGACCCGGATTATCCCATGGATGACCGTGCCCTCCATTCAGTGGATGTGCCGGATAATTTACCGGTCCATGACCCGGATTGCCCATTTTGTCCGGGTCGGGAGGGGGACAGCGGTCCGGACCTGCTTCGCTACAATTTTATTCCCAAAGAAGAAATTGACTGGGATATTCGTGTTTTCCCCAATCGGGTTCCAATTTTACGGGTGGAAAAAAAGACGGAGAAGGAAGCAAATGGAATATACGACTGGATGAGCGGGGTAGGGGCGGATGAAATCCTGGTTGAATCTCCCTATCACAGCGATTTACCCCATCTTATTCAACCCAACCGGGTAGAACAGGTTTTCTGGGCCATTCACGACCGGATTCTGGATTTACGGAAGGACACCCGTCTGAATTATCTTTTCTGGTTTAAAAACTTCGGACAGGAAGCAGGAGATGCAGTGGTCCATCCCCATTCCCGGATGATTGGAACGCCGTTTATTCCCGCAGCGATTGAGGAAGAGCTGGTGGGCGGGGAAGAATACTTTGACCTGAAGGAACGCTGTGTGTTTTGCGATATGGGTAAGCAGGAGATGAAAGCAGGTCTTCGAATCGTGGCGGCCAATGACTATTTTATTTCGTTTTGTCCCTATGCTTCCCGATACCCCTTCGAGACCTGGATTTTACCGACGGAACATCTGAGTCATTTTGAAACTTCTTCAAAAAATCATCTGTACTACCTCGCTGAAATCTATACAGAGACCTTTCAGAAGCTCCATCGTGTGCTTGGGAATGTCCCCTTTGCAATGGTGATGCACAATGGGCCGCTGCAGGAAGAAACTCTCCCCTATTTTCACTGGCATCTGGAGATTTATCCAATTCTGATCTGTTACCCCGGCCAGGCAATGGGCGGCCAGATTTATACAAACCCGGTGGCACCGGAACAAGCCTCATCCGCGCTCAGGGGAGAAAGCGAATAAGATTATGCATATTGTTTTTGGAGTTTCAGAATATTATCCCCTTGTTAAAGTGGGGGGAATGGCAGACTTCGCCGGGAGCTTTACTGAAAAACTGGCAGGTCGCGGGCACAGAGTCAGTGTTGTTCTACCGGGCTATAGTGCGATTGAACGGCATCGCTTCAATGTAACCGCCACAGGTATAAGATTCAGTATCCCAATTGGCAATAAGAATATTGCCGCTTCTGTTTCTGAGATCCGCATGTCTGAGAATCTGAGTATCTATCTGATTGAAAACGAAAATTATTTTAATCGGGAGAACCTTTTTGGAACCGGGGACAAGGCCTATGCGGACAATGCCGAACGCTTTCTGTTTTTCTCAAGGGCAATCCTGGAGCTGGCAGGAAATTTGCCCCATGTGGACATTTTTCATATGAACGACTGGCACACCGCCATTGCTCTGTTTTATCTGAAGGAATATTATCAGAAGTTGGGAAAATTCACCGGCGTGAAGTCCCTGCTGACAATTCACAACCTTGGGTATCAGGGTCTGTTCTGGCACCACGATATGCATCTGCTGAACATGGGATGGGAGTATTTCACCGCGGATGGAATTGAATTTTATGATCACATCAATTTCCTGAAATCCGGTATTGTGTATGCGGATGAAATTACGACTGTCAGCCCGACTTACGCGCGGGAGATTCAGATGCCTGAAACTGGTTTTGGACTGGACGGGGTTCTGCGTTCCAGAGCTGATCACTTGACCGGAATCCTCAATGGTGTGGATTACAGACTATGGAATCCATGGTTTGACCGGAACATTGAACGCCGGTATTCAGGGAAGCAGTTTGACCGGAAGCTTGCCAATAAAGACGCATTCCAACGGGAAATGGGACTGGAGAAGGGACCGGACACCCCGTTGATTACGATTATCACACGGCTGACAGAACAGAAGGGAATTGATCTGATTTTGCCGGTCTTTGACATGATGATGGATCTGGGGATACAGTTTGTGCTTCTCGGTACAGGTAAGAACGACCTTGAAGATTTTTTCCGGGGTGCCGAACATCGCTACAAAGGCCGGGTCGTCAGTTATATCGGATATGATGAAGCGGTTGCCCACCGGATTCACGCGGCGGGAGATATTTACCTGATGCCTTCCCGCTATGAGCCCTGTGGCTTGAGCCAGCTCTATGCCATGAAATACGGCAATGTGCCACTGGTTCGACTGGTGGGAGGGCTCCGGGACACTGTTATACCCACTGATCGGGGGATGGAACAGGCAACGGGTTTCGGTTTTGAATATTATTCCCCTTACACTCTGTATGAAACCCTCAAGGACGCGGAGACACTCTATCGGGACGACCGGGACGCGTTCCAGCAACTTGCCCGTAACGGCATGGAGCAGAACTTCTCCTGGACTGAAACAGCGAAAAACTACCTGAAGATATACAAGAAGTGACTTGTAACCCGTAATTTGTGACTTGTGTGGAAAGAAAAAGGGGAAAGTAATCCCTCCCCTTCAATACCTGGACCGCACCCTCGGACTCCCGGGTGCGGCATCACTCATCAATTGTCTCCTACTTTGTCCATATCTCCGGCTTCATGGCACCCGGTGCCATATATTCAATGCGGTAGGGCTCAACGATAACTACGCAATACTGTGGGTCGTCAGGCCCTTTAAAGTAGACTTTCAAACCGTCGTGCCACAGCTTCCTCCTGTCTTCATCCGAATCACTGACTCTGGCGGTTCCGGCTATCTGCAAGTAAGCGTTGGCCTTTTCCGGTTCTGATACTCCGCAATTGATATGAACATTAGAGTTCTGTTGAATTTGCCTCACTTTTCTGGAGCTGCGGAAGGTGGCAATCTGTATCGATATGCCGTTTTGGGCCCGTCCCATAACATAACGTACCCATGGTTTCCCATCCTCTGTCAGAGTTGCAAGCGACATCAATTGAGTGGGCTTCAGTATGCCTTCAATTGTTTTTTTCAGTTCATCCATATTTTTCCCTCCCTGATTTATCAATGATAATCTATTATACTGGAATAGAAGGAAAATGTTCCCCGGGAGTGAGAAGGATGAAAGATGTACTCGTACTCAATTGTTTTAAGCGGGATGATTATGCAACAGATTTCAACCGGGCTATTTCCCGTTTGCCGGGTCAAGCTGACACTCATTCTGTGAGAATGACCGACCTGGAACCTGCACTGGATCTGACTCCTTTTTCCCATCTGATTATTTCCGGCTCCGAAACCTCTGCCCTGGATAACTATGCATGGACGTCACCCCTGGAAGAAGTGGTCAGAAAATGGGTGGAAACAAAGAGGCCGGTCCTTGGCATCTGTTACGGACATCAGTTTCTGGCACGGATATTGGCCGGGGTCGAGTGCGTCCGTTCGGCACGACCACCTGAATTTGGATGGGCAGAGGTGACGCTGGCGCCCTGCGCTCTATTTGAAGGAATGAAGCGATTGACTGTCATGGTTTCCCACTATGACGAGGTTATCAGCCTTCCATCAGATTTTACCGTACTGGCAGAAACGAAACGGTGTGGTATCCATGCTTTTCAATACCGGGACTACCCGGTGTGGGGCATTCAATTTCATCCGGAATACGGGCCAAAAGAAGCGGAATTCATCTTTCAGCAGGTGAGAAAAAGTGACCCGGCGTCAGAAAAATGGTTCATTGGCACATTACCTCAATCCGGTGAACTGGCACATTGCAAGCAAGTTTTCGACAACTTCCTTGCCATGTGAGGCGGCAACGCCGCGGTGAATGGTGAATAGTAAATGGATGATGGATAGTGAATAGTGGATGGTGCAAGTGCTAGGCAGAAGGGAAAAAAGAAGTTTAAGTTTAAGTCTGAGTTTGAGTTAAGAATAG
>CBEUWV010000128.1:0-5963 GCA_965546895.1 uncultured bacterium | reverse complement strand
TGTTGTCTTTCATTTAACATTCCGGCCGCAGGCCGGGAAGGCCTTTGTAGGATTGTAGATAACGGTTCCAGGTTTTTTTAATCACCATTCACACTCTCTATTTTTCTCTCCTAAAAAACACATGGGTGATAGCGACAGCATCTGGGAAATCAGTAGCTTATCGAACCAATGCCACTCCACTTCCCCTTGGGTCCGCAACAGCTTCCAGCTTTCCAGTATTCCCTCTGAAAATGACTACTGCATTCCCCAACTTTGATACCTTATGAATATTCTGCCCCAATTTTTTCATCTTTTCTGTCAACTCACTGTTGTCAGCCAATTCCGGCTCAAATTTAATCTCATCCGGCAACCATTGGTGATGAAAACGGGGCGCATTTATTGCCTGTTTCGCATCCATGGAAAAGAGGGACAGATTCAGGTAGGTCTGTAAAACCGTCGTGATAATTGTGCTGCCTCCGGGACTCCCCAACGCCATTCGGAATTGTCCATTTCTGAGAACGATGGCCGGCGTCATGGAGGACAACATTCGTTTTCCCGGCTGAATGGCATTGGCAATGCCGCCCACCAGTCCGTAAAGGTTGGGGGAACCTGGTTTTGCGGAAAAATCATCCATTTCATTGTTCATCAGAATGCCTGTTTTCTTCAGAAGAATTCCACTGCCGAAAGAACCATTCAGTGTGTAGGTAACGGAAACACAGTTTCCGGATTTATCTATCACAGCATAACTCGTGGTCTGGGGAGATTCCTTCAACATGATTCCGCTCTTTTCCACCGATCCCAGCCCTGGAAACACTTTGCTGGATGGTGTGGCGTGATCCAGATGGATTTCTCTTGCCCGTTCTTTCAGGTAAACCGGCGCCAGCAGCCGTTGCCAGTTAACCGGAAACCTGTCCGGCCCACCCAGGTAGGTGTTTCTGTCGGCATATGCACGCTTTTCAATCTCTGTCAGTAAATGGATGGTTTCAAAGCTGTTCGCTTTCAGATTCTGAAAGTTGAAATTGTCCAGCATCCCCAGAATTTCACCGATGGCTATGCCGCCGGATGAGGGAAGGGGCATCAGGTAAAGATCATCGCCATTAAATGTAACATGAACCGGTGTCCGCCAAATTGCCCGATACGATTTCATGTCATCCAGGGTAAAAATTCCGCCCTTTTTTCTTAACTCGGAAACCAGTTTCCGGGCTGTCCGGCCCTGATAAAATTCCCGGTCTCCGTGGGCCGCTATACGGGCCAGCGTTTTTGACAGTGCATGTTGAGTCCAGATGGCATGTTCCGGCAGCGCCTTTTGTCCGGGAAAAAATAACCGGCGAGTGTCCGGATCGGCGGACAGTTTTCCTGAGAACCGCTGAATAGCAAGGTGCTGATAAGGGGAAATCGAATGCCCCGACTTAGCCAGCCCAATTGCCGGGGCTACCAGTTTCGCCCAGGGAAGGTTCCCATAGTTCCGCCACAATTCCGCCAGCCCCCGGACAGTTCCCGGAATTCCCGCCGACCGGGCTGTCAAGGTGGAAGCTCCCGGAATCACCTGCCCTTTTCTGTCCAGGTACATGTCCTGCCGGGCAGCTGCCGGAGCAGTTTCCCGAAAATCCAGGGCAACCGGTTCATTTCCAGGCCTATACACCACAGCAAACCCGCCGCCGCCAATGTTTCCCGCCTGCGGGTAGGTGACGGCAAGTGCAAAACCAATAGCCACCGCCGCGTCCATTGCATTTCCACCCTTTTCAAGAATCCGCATCCCCACTTCTACTGCAAGCGGTTCCGGCGCCACCACTGCGTTCTGTCCATGGCCTGAAAAACATGCCAGCCATATTCCCAGAACCACCAATCCCAGTCGTTTCATTCTTTCCCTCCATTTTCCGCAATTGTAGCACGGTTAAAACCCGATAAACCGATGAAAGAACTTTCATATTCAGTCAATTCATTTGCAAAAAAAGGCTGCCGGACAGATATCCGGCAGCCTTAACGAATTGAAACAAAAAACAATGTCAGAAGTGATAGTTTAATCTCACCCAGATAACCGTTTCGTCCGTTGTGGGATTGTCCACCGCGCTGTTGGCGTTATAAAACGCGAACTTTACCAGTCCGGACAGGTTTTTACTTAAGCCCTTCGAAAAGACGAAGTCCAGTTCGGATCCATATGTCCCGTCGTAGCTGTTGGCGTCGGTTGTATCGAACCAGTGGCCGACAACAAGAAATTTTACACCACTGAAGTTCGTTCCGGCCTGAACAAACAAGTCCCGCAGGCCATTGATCAGGTTCCCACCGTTTGTGGCCAGAAATTGATCCGCCCACCCATTCCATTTGTGGGCGGTACTGAACAAAGTATCGAAGGGTCGGTCATTTCCGTGCTGCCCTGAGATAACGTTGGCACCACCGCCGAGCTGCCATTTTCCCACCTTCGCAATTCCGATTAAGGTCATCATGTCTCCGCCATGGTTTTCCCCGTCAGCATAGTTTGTCTGCAAGGCATAGGTCGCATCGATACTGAAATGTCCCTGATTGGCCTTCAACCTTGCTCCAAATGTGGCGGAATCCCGGGATTCCGGCGCTTCACTCTCCGTGTCCAGCAGGTATCCAAAGCCGCCTAAACTTACATTTTCAGAAACCCTGTAGTTGTCGTGAATCAGAATGAGTTTGTCCAGGTTCACATGGGTCAGGAAAATCGTGTTCACCCGGGTAATCCAACTGATTTTGAAAGTATTGTTGGCTATTCCAGTGCAGGAATTCCATCAAACGACTGACCATTCTGTCGCCACCCCACGTTCCCGATAAGCCGGGCGTCATCAAGTATAATTTCCTGGCGCCCTGCTCGAACTGACGAATGCTTCCCGAAGGATATGTCCAGGTATCCCTGGTGGATCCGGCTGCCGTCCGGGTCGGCAATCACGTCATAAGAACTATCACCACCATCGGGCCAGCGGTAATCATCCAGTAATTGGGACAAGTTGTGAAACTGGACAAAACCCTGAACGTTTCCCCATTTTCCGGTTCGATATCCCAGTCGTGTTCTGAGCGTCAGTCCTTTTGCCGCATCCAGGTTTGCTGCATCACTGAAATCACTGTACTCAAAACTGAACTGCAATTGCATGGATGTTTTTCCATCTTTGAGGGCATCCAGAAGGGAATCACCGGCCTGAACCGGTGTAGCGGCTGCAACCGCTACCAGGAACCACACACTAATCAAGAATCTGACTTTCATCCACATGATTTTATGCTCCATATTTTTGTTTGTTGTTCGCTACATTACTAGCGTATTTTCAAAGTGCCCTGATCTGAGTTGAGGAATTCATCCCTGAGAAACAGGTGCATTTTGTAGTTTGGATTCTTCTTATCCGGTTCATACAAGTACTGGAACCGGTTTGCTTCATTGTAGGCGAGAATCGAATGGCACAGAGTACATTCATTGCGAATCATGTTACCCTCTTTGTCCCGCATGTTCGGGTTGTGGCATCGGAAACAGCCACTGTCATGCTGATGACCCAGATGAATATTTCGTTTGTAGATGTCCTGTGCGACCAACACAGCGTTCTCAATCTGATCCGACATGCGTGCTCCCTGAACGGCATCCAGGCTCCGATAGAAACCAAGCAGGTGATTCCGGATCCCCTGGAGACCGGCCTCGTCCGATGGATAATCACCGGAAATCGCCGCCAGCATTTCCCTTTTTACAAAGGGAAGGGACCGGCCCACCAGTCCCCGGGTGATCCTGTCATCCACTGCCGTTTCCGGGTCTTCATATACATGGGTAACCCGGTTATGGCAATCCACACAATCCATCGTCCGGATGCGGGAATAGTCCTTTTCACTTACCTTACTTTTTAGCCGGATATTTTCAAATCGCCGGTAGGAACCGTCCGGCTGGCGCCAGTCCACCCAGAGGATTTCTTCCCGCTTGTCATCCACTGAAGCGTACCGGACTTCGTTATCCGAAGCAACGTGCCAGTGAATACCCGCTTTCCCCGCAGTGTGCCCGGTATCTATTTTCAACTGAAGTGTGGTGTAGCGGGCAGTTGAATTCCGGTTCATATCATAGCGGGTAAGGGTCACCATGCGACTTCCGTAGAACTTGTCCGGCCAGTGGCACCGTTCACAAGTTTCCTGGCTGGGTCTCAACTGATGTACAGGAGTGGGAATCGGCCGCTCATAATCGCTCAACATGGCAAGCGCCATCTGGCGTAATCCATTCAGTTTCGCGCTAACCACTGCGTCCACGCCCTGACCGACATGACATTCCACGCATTTTACCCGGGAATGGGGGGATTGCTGGTAGGCTGTCCATTCCGGCCCCATCACCGAATGGCAGGCTGTTCCACAGAACTTCGCTTCGTCCATAAATTTCATAGTTCGGAAACCGGCTCCGGCGAGGAACAGCACATTCACCATAGTTAAAATAAGGATGACCAGGAAGACACGGGAACCGAAAAATCCTTCCCGAATATCTTCGCCATCAAATCGTTCCATCAGTAATTCCCGGGTGGACTTCTTTCGCTGCTTTCGGTACCGGTACCATGCCAGCGGCATCAGGGTGAGTCCCGCTACGAACATTGCAGGAAACAGCATGTATGTAATCAGCCCGATGTAGGCATTGTCCAGTACCCCGATCAACCGGAGAAATTCAAAGAACAGGAAACCGGCAAACGCCGTGGTTGTGAGTGTGACACCCACCTGTCCAATCCTGTTGACTGAGATTCCCCGGAGAAAATTTCGATACTTTTGAAACATAATTCAATTACTTCCCATCACTGGTTGGAAAACATGTTCCGGTAGATTCTCTGCATTTCTCCACTTTTGATAGCCGCCTTCAGATCCTTTGTTGGTTTCTGAAGCCATTGGTGCATGGGGTCATCCTTCAACAGTTTGGCAATGGCAGCATTGACCTCAGGATCGTTCAACTCACGGGCTTCCGGGATAAACTTGAAGTAGAAATGCTGTGCAACCTCATAAAAACCATGCCACCACGTGTAGTCCGGGCCAAACATTGCTGCGCCGTGGCGGGCACGTCGCCCTTCATGGTGCCAGAGTTCCCAGTACGTCCACTCGATCTTGTTGGAAAAGGCAGCCGGATTTTTCAGTAGATGTCTTTTCTTGATCAAAGTCATGATTCTTGTAGCGGGAATCGCGAATTTTTCATTATAGAGTTTAACCGTCGCGTCCAACTGATAGTAATGGCCATCCGCAAATGACTGACCATGGCAATTAGTGCATACATCTTCCATGCTCTTTCGCTTTTGTTCCCAATTCTTCTGCTTTTTGGAAATCGGAGCTCTCAGGTTCCATGAAATTCGGGAACCCACGTCGTGGGTCACCTTCTGCTTCCGTGTCGCCGACATATGGCAGGTGGCACATGTGGGAGCCTCAAAATAATCCTGGCCGACAACCCATCGATCCGCCTTCAGATTCATATCTTCCTTGTGAGTGTAGTAGGCATTCCCATGTTTGGATTCTTCATAAATCTCTTTCTGTGGATGATCCGGACCCAGATGACACTTGGAGCATGCTTCGGGCTGGCGGGCCTGCGCCCTGGAAAAAGCATGACGGGTGTGGCAGGCCGTACACGAACCCTTTGAACCATCCGGATTTAAACGGCCAATCCCGCTGTTAGGCCAGGAAGCTCTGGATAAACGATTGGGTGATTTTGGATCAATCTTTACTCTGGAACCATGACAATTCTCGCATCCTTGAATTGCGACAGGGTTTCCACCTGCCACATGCGCCAGATAGGCATCATTGGAATCCAGGATCAAGCCGGCACTGGCATGATGAGAGGCATCTACCTCTTTCATTTCCTTTTCATGACAGCGACCACAGTCCATGGGCGTCACCAGTGTGGCAATGCGCGCGTCATAGTGCATGAACGCATCTTTGTCACCTTTCTTTGCCTGATGACAGTCCAGGCAGGTCACATCGTGTCGCGCGTGTGCAGACGCGAACCACTGCTTGTAGATCCCCGGTGACTTTTCTTT
>CBEUWV010000127.1:0-5975 GCA_965546895.1 uncultured bacterium | reverse complement strand
GCCAAACCGGAACCAAAGCCGGAAGCGAAACCCAAGGTCGAACCGAAGCCGGAACCCAAACCAAAGGCGGAAGCTAAGCCCAAGGCTGAGCCCAAGGCTGAGAAAAAAGCTGAGACGAAACCGAAAGCTTCGCCAAAAGTAACGAAAGCAGATGAAACAAAGACTGTAAAGAAAGTAGCAAAAGAGACAAAGCCGAAAGCTGCTGCTAAGAAGAAAGCAGAAAAAGCTGACGTTCCTGAGAAGGTGGAAAAGAAAGAAGTGAAGAAGCCAAAAGCTGCTGCCAAGAAGACAACAAAAGCGAAGACAGAAAAGAAACCGACTGCGAAAGCGGAACCGAAGGCTACGAAAAAGGCCGCTGCTAAAAAGGAAGAGAAGAAGGAGAAATAGGAATGGCAAACATTACTGCCGGTCAGGTGAAAGAACTCCGGGAAAAGACCGGCCTCAGCATGGGTGAATGCAAAAAGGCGCTAGTGGAAACGGGTGGCAATATTGAAGAAGCCGTTACCCTTTTACGGAAAAAGGGATTGAATGCCGCATCGAAGAAAGCGGGCCGTCAAACGGCCGAAGGTCTGGTTGGCAGCTACATTCATTCCAATGGCAAACTGGGGGTTCTTGTTGAAGTCAATTGTGAAACAGACTTTGTTGCACGCAATGAAGCATTTCAGGAATTATTGAAGGACCTTGCCATGCACATTGCTGCCAGTGATCCTCGTTTTGTCAAAAAAGAGGATGTAACAGATGAGGTGATGGCAAAGGAAAAAGAGATTTACATGGACCAGATTCGTGCCCAGGGCAAGCCTGAGAATATTGCCGAAAAAATTGTGGCAGGCAAGCTTGGGAAGTACTATGAAGAGAATTGCCTGCTTGAGCAGCCTTTTGTGAAGAACCCGGATATGACTGTGGGCCAGTTGATTTCTTCAAAGGTTGCTGAGATGGGAGAGAACATCCAGGTTAACCGTTTTGTACGCTTCAAAATTGGCGAATAACTGGTTTTAGAAACATTTGCATTTCAAAAACCCCTCCATATGGAGGGGTTTTTTATGCCCCAAAAGAAATCACCGGGGTGGCATTGTCTCCGTCGTCGAAGACGTGCGAGTGGACGCCAGAGTAGTGAGAGCGGCGAAACCTCAGGGAGTTGTCCATTCCAGATGTTTCCGAATCTTTTCTGTAGTTGAACTTGGTTTCTTTTCTCTGTTTTTTCCCCTATCGCACAATGGCAGAGGCAAGGACAGATGCGGTTGTTTTCCCGGTAAAGTAGAGCGACGAAACGGTTACAAAACCGTAATAGCACAAACTTACCACTGCCAATTTCCAATTTGGAAGGATCAGGTTGGGGGAGGCTATCTTCGCAAGCATTGAGAACAGGATAAACAGTGCCATAAAGAGGAGAAGTTCAGCGGTTGCGAGCATCAGGAAGTGGTTGGCCCTGTCCTGCATTTCTCTGCTGATTGTTAAGGGCGCTTTATCGGGGAAAGGTGAATGCGTTTCGGATTCTTCTTCTTTCCTGCTGGAGTAAGGCGTTTCTCCTGTATCAAGGTCTTCGTCTATTTCCGGAATAACCTCAATCTCATCATCATCTGGAACATCCAGGGGGAAAAGGAAAGGGGGTTCTTGTTTTCGATTTCGGATAACGGTATCAAAGAGAAGAGAATATTGCAGGTCACATCCACAGCGTTCACACGTTTCTGAATTATCCCGGTTGAGGTGTCCGCAAGAGCGACATTTCAACGGCATATCAACAACCTGCTATTGAAAGAAAACGAACCATTCGTCCGCCTGGTGGCGGTCGATCCGGGCGCTGAGCAACCTTGTCACGACCATTACATGTTTTTGAAGTTGTGGATTCAACGGGTCCAGGATTCGGGCAAGCTCAAAGTTTGTTTTTGCTGCTTCCGGTTGATTTTTTCTAACGTCATCAATACCAGCCTTCACATAGAGAGAGGTTAGTTGTTTCTTGTATTTGATATTGTCAGGATTGGACGCCAGAATAGAGTATGTGCTTTCAATTGCTCCTGCGTAATCCCTTCTGGCAAGAAATTTCTGCGCCTGTCTTTTGAGCCGGGAGACATTCACTTTCTGGAGCATTTCGTTTCGAGAGGCATTCAAAAATTGCCGATCTTCGGGTTTCAGAGGGTGAATCGAGTCTGCATGAAGCAGTAAATAGTAGGCAAACAGGTAGCGGTGTTCATTGAAGTACTTTTTTGCCCGGGTGGTTGAAACCTGATAGTCTTTTTCCTGTTCTTCTTTCACACTGGGTTTTACCGGTTGGGATACAGCCCTGGCAGCGTTCTGTTTTTTGAAGTTTTTGTAGAATTGTTGCAGTCTAATCTGAGGAACCAGAAAATAAGCCACAATGGCGAGGATAATAAAAATGCCAGTAATAATTCCCAGTAATACCAGGTTTTTGTTACTCTTGACCATGATAATCGGCTGTTGTCTGCCTTTCTTTCTGGGTGGAGAGGGAAATTCATGGGCCGGCTGCTGAACCGGCTGAGATTCACCGAGGTCCTTTGCGTCGTAATCCAATTCCAGTGAACTATTCAGACTTGGTGGTTCATCGGACATCTGCCTTCTGGCGGTTTCCAGAAGGTCATGAAGTTCCACATGTTCCGGGTGATCTTCAAGATGTTGTTCCAGGATCCGTACTGCATCCGCGGCCCGGTGCGACGTGAGCAATTCCTCTACTTTTGCTGATATGGTACTGATTCCGTATTGATGGGAAAGGCCTTGAATGTATTCCCGGGACTCATGAAGCTTCGGAGAGGGACCAAATGTTTTTTCAAGCATGTCCAGTGCGTTAAGTGCCTGATCCACGTCCCCTGTCCGTCCCATTGCTACAATTCGGCTTAATTCCTGTGGGTCTGGCTCGCTCCCTGCCATGGCCACTTGCGGTTCAGGAGAAGACTCCGGCACATTTGAGCCTTCATCTTCAATTTCCCGGCTGGCATTTGCGATATATTCTTTCAGAATAACGTTCTCGGGTTCAAAGCGAAGTCCGTTTCGCCAGATTCTCAAAGCATTCTGAACATCTCCTACTTCGTATAGAGAAACTCCGCGTTGAATCAGTTCATTTACATCAGTTTCATCGGACATCCCGGTTTCTTCGAAATCCTCAACTTGAGATTCCGTGGTAACGGGGGCCTCAGACTCAGTGGGATGAGAAAAGTCTATTTCGTCAGCGTTTTCAACCTCAATCGCGGACTGGGTGTCGTCACTGGCAATGCCTGCGGCCCAGGAGGCAGAAATCACCTCTGTGATAGGATCTTCCAGCTCAGGGTCAATATCTTCAGGTGTAATTTCAAGGTGAACCTCTTCCGGTTTCTGCATTTCTTCCCTGGCACTTGCCACGAGGATTTCAAAATCCGGGTCGTCCATATCTGACAAAAATTCCTCGTGGAGTTCCATTATCCTGGAGTAGCGCTTATCGTTCAAAAGGTGTCGGAAATTTTCCAGTGCCTTCTTTCTGGAAAGCGCATAGAGCTTCTGTACCTTTTCATGCTTGATACGGGCATGAAGCGGTTCAATCAGTTTAAGTGCCTCATACACGCGCCCTTCCTTGAAATAGTCGGCAGATTGTTTGATTCGCTTAATCAGGTCGGCTTTATCCATATAGAGATTTTACCTAAATATATGGATGGAAGTCAATAACCCATTGGCTCATTCAGAATAAAGATGACAAACCTCGAGCCCGCCGGACAATATTCGTGAATAACAAACACCCGATCCAACCGGCTCTCATCCAGACAACCATGGCATCGCATGTCTGAAACGCAGGGGGGAGTGGCACCCAGGCGTTCGGCATTCAATGGAGTGGCAACATTGCGGATCCTGGCTACGGCTTTGGACAGGTTTTTGCAGAGTTTATTTGGGGTGACAATAAAGAGAATATTTTTCGGCCCGAAAATCGATGCGGCTGCACGATTTCCGATTCCGTCAGAGTTTACGATGATTCCATCCTCGGTAACGGCATTGACAGCGGTAACAAACAGATCTGAGGAAAGCTGTTGACGGCGTGTTACAGATTTGTCCCCTTCAGGATCCCAGTGATCCCATACGATTTTCCCGGCTTTTCGGGAAAGGTCGGGCAATTTCAGTTTACGGGTAGTGACAGATCCGCCGAAGCCAACGGAGCTGACACCAATTAGTTCCTTCTCAAGGGCCGCACAGAGTTTTTTCCGATCGTCAAACACCTCTACATTTTGAAAACCCCGCCGATTGAAATGGGCTGCAAGGCGGTTTTGTGCGTCACTGGTCATTACTTAAGAGTTTGAGCTTCAAGCCACAGTCTTCGGGCAGCCTGTAAATTGGATAATCACCCGGTATATTTCGCCACTCAGACGGATAAATCATGGTCGACCAGAGTCCATAGCGATAGAGGGCATCCTTACTTTCCGGCTCAAGCAAGGCGCTTGCAAGTTGACGGAAAATCTGAGAACGGTCCAAAGGTATGGCATACCAGTCTGCCGGTACGATTTTCTCAGTGGAACGCCAGTTTCCTTCAACATCATCCATCATTACGTGCCCCTGGAAGGGACGGTCCCTGTATGTGATTTTTGAGAAATGGAAAATACGGCAGTTAGATGTGACAGAAGAAAGTATCTTGTACACATGAATGCCATGCTCCTGCAGTTTTTTCTTCAGTCCTTTCATCCCTTTAGGGAAAACATAAAAACCATTGATCTTCTCCATTTCTCCGCTGAAATCTCCCATGAAATCAAGTTTCTTGTCTATCCGATCCGAAGTGGTGATTCTTTGTCCCCTCTCATTCCGGTACTCTCTGAAACCGTGAATGGTTATTTTTCCAGGGAAGGCCTTTTCTTCCACATGGTCCCAGAATTCCACACCCGGCTTCTTTCTAAACTGGTGGACCAACTGTGTCATTTCTTCCTGATGTGAGGCTGAAAAGCGAAGCAGACTGTCAAGAAAGGCATAACAGGCCTTGATTCTAGTGGGAAAGTCCGCGTAGGCATAATTTTCATCGAGAAAAGAAAAAGAGCCCTTGGCGCCGAAATAATCCACTCCCACCATTAGCATGGAAGGGAACTGACGCCATTGCTTTGGGTTGGCCACGTCATCAAAATTTCCATATGGGATCGCTTCAATGTTGTATTTTTTCTTCGCGTAGTCATTTACCCATGGGCGAAGTGTCTGGTAGATGTAGTGATGGATTTCCACACTGCCATTGGGATGTCTTCCCCATATCCAGGTCAGGGGCTCCGTGTGGTGGGAACCATTGGTGGTATGACAATCCACATAAACAAGGGGCAACCAGCGGTTGTATAGGCGGACCAGCGCCTGATCCTCGGGGCTTTCCAGTTTGACAAAATCCCTGTTCAAATCCATATTCAGGCCGTTTGTACGGACACCTACTCCGTTTTCAATCTGTTGGTAGGAACGATGGGTCGGATCGATTTTCTCGTTGCCATCGGGGTTGAATACGGGGACAAGGAGGATATTGAATTTCTCCAGGGCAGGGTGCCCCTTTGCCAGCATATCCCGTGCAAGCATCTGGAGAGCTTCTTTTCCCTCAACTTCTCCCGCATGGATGTTGGCCACCAGCAAAATGGCAGGTTTATCGGATTGTACGGGGGAGGCCAGGGCTGGTTTTCCCAGAATTACAAGGGGAATGCTTCGATCTTCGAAAGTTTGACCGATGGAGCCTAGAATGACCTGACCCGGATAATGGGTCTGAAGCTCACTGAAGAAGGATAGGACATCTTTCAGACGGGAAGTGCTTTTATAATCTGTTTGTTCTGGTACAGTTTGAAGTAATTCGTGATTTCCAGCCAGAGCACAAATCTGTATCAGAATCACCGAAAGAATGAAGAATTTTTTCATAAAGCCCCCTGATTTTGAGTCGTACCTTCATTTTTACACTCATAAACACACCCGTCAATTGAAAAGTAATTGGGAAAGAAGTGATGGGTGATGAGTGACAAAAGGCAGGGAATGGCGTCCTTATCGGACGCGTGGAT
>CBEUWV010000126.1:0-6001 GCA_965546895.1 uncultured bacterium | reverse complement strand
GCATCGTCACCGAACAGTTCTCATGCTCGCATGAAAGAGCTGTTTGGTGGCGGTGGCAAAAGTGGCACGAAGTGCCACGGAGTCGAAACAAAAGCAGAACATCCAAAGGCTACATGAGCGGCGATACGGTTGCGCGGATTCCCGTTTGCGTCTATAATGCAACAGAATGAAAATTAAGCAAAGGAGATAACATGACAATTCAACGACACTGGCCACTTGTAATCATCGGAAGTGGCGCGGCAGGATACACAGCGGGGATTTATTCCCGTCGTGCCATGATTGACACCCTGATGATTGAGGGACTTCAGCCCGGCGGACAGTTGACCATTACAAGCGACGTGGAGAATTTTCCCGGTTACGCCAGCATCATGGGCCCGGAATTGATGATGAAGATGCGGGAACACGCCGAGAAATTCGACCTGAGCATCCATTCTGACCTGGTTGATTCAGTGGACCTGAAACAGCACCCATTCACAATCCATACGATGAATGAAAAGACCCTGACAGCCAATGCCATCATTGTGGCAACCGGCGCATCGGCCCGTTTCCTCGGAATTCCCGGAGAAAAGGAATTCATGGGCCGAGGGGTCAGCGGCTGCGCCACCTGCGACGGCTTCTTTTTCCGGGACAAAGTTGTGATGGTGGCAGGCGGCGGTGACACAGCAATGGAAGATGCGACCTATCTGACCAACCATGCCAGTAAAGTGTACATTGTCCACCGCCGGGATGAACTGCGTGCCAGCAAAATCATGCAGAAAAAAGCCATGGACAACCCGAAGATAGAGTTCATCTGGAGTTCTATCCCGCTGGAAGTTCTGGGAAACGAACAGGTAGAAGGCATCCGCCTGAAAAATGTTAAGACTGGAAAAGAATTTGATCAGAAGGTGGACGGGTTTTTTGTTGCCATCGGGCACAAACCCAACACTGGGTTTCTGGCCGGACAAGTGGAACTGGACGAAACCGGTTATATCAAGACCCGGCCGGATTCCACCTACACCTCGGTCGAAGGGGTATTCGCCGCTGGGGATGTTCGGGATCATGTGTATCGTCAGGCAATAACAGCGGCCGGTTCCGGCTGCATGGCCGCCATTGACGCAGAACGCTGGCTGGAAGACAAAGGTCTGAAAGGCTGATTCTTCAAAAGGAGAAGATTTATCCCTCCAACTGATTTATGGTATTGATTTTTGGAAGACTCGTCGTCATTCTGTTTTTGTTGGTTGCTCTGGTCCTGTCCATGACCGGTTTTGCCGGAAGTGTGCTTGCCTTCCTCACAGCACTGATCTACGGCTGGGCGACCGGGTTCCAGACAATGACCAGCCATGTGCTCCTGATACTTTTTATCCTCACGGCAACCGCAGAGACGATTGAAGTCTTATCCGGGACCATCGGTGCCAAAACCTTCCAGGCGTCAAAACAAGCCGTTTGGGGCTCTATGATCGGGTTATGTATCGGATTTCTCTTTGCTTTTGCCACGTTTCAGTTCTATCTGATCCCCGTCGGCCTTGTGGTAGGTGTTGTCGTCGGCGAGTTTGTTGCCGGCCGAACGGAGGCCAGAATTATTTTCCGCTCTGTTGTCGGCGTCCTCATCGGAAAAGTTGGTGGGATTATCCTGAAATCAATTATTACGCTCACAATGGCAATCATTATTTTTGTCCACCTTTTTCCTTGATAAGTGCCTTTGCGGACATGAGGATAAGTGGGTGAAGGCTAAAAGTGCCCACAATCTCTTTCAATTCGGGTTTTGTCATTTCCTTCAATGAAATCAGTGCTGTGGTCAAATCAGATTTCTTGCTGTAGACAAGTGCTTTTCGAATAGACCGTCGATTCTGCCAGACGCGGTTGTCCACGATCTGAACGGAGAATTCAGGTTTCATTTCGGGAGAATGAATCAGCCGGATCAGGACAGTCTCCGTCATTCGGGGATTTTCCAATAGAATTCCGAACAGTTCAGATTTATCCTGCTTCATCACCCACGGGAACAGTTTTGGTGTACAAACTCTTGCAAAAGCCTTCCATTCACCGATTGCGGCACGCTCCATTCGCCGCTGCAGTAACTGCACAACTTTTCGCTTTGCCCGCTCCGGTACAGCGGGACAATTCAAAACCTTCAGCAGGTCACGCCAGAACAGGTGGGGAAATACCGCTTCTCTGATTTCTTCAGGGGTTCGAGGATGAATTGCCAAACCAATCCAGATCGCGTGGGCGTGAATCTCCTTCTTATTCTTCTCAAATATTTCTTCAAGAATGGTCGTCGATGTCGCCGGATTCAGCACCAGCCGTCGCATCTCCTTCAGTTCCACCATGGCCTCCCGGGCGGATTGTGCAGAATAACACCGCCACCGCTGTCAATTGAATCAAATCAAGGGGAATTGCGGATACCGGCTTAAACCGGTACGCGTGTTCCCAGAACAAATAAAAAAATACGTACAAAAGTGCTGAAATCAGATATCCGGGCAAAGCTGGAGCCAGAACACCAGAAAGCCCCCTCACACGGGAAATCGCATAGACCAACGCCCCCATAGCCAGCACACCCGGGAACACGACTGGAATTCGAAATTCATCGTACCGGGCCAACACCAGAAAAAAAGCCATAAGAAGCACCAGAGATAAACGAAAGGGAACCTTTCTATCACGCAGAAGAAGAAAAAAAGCACCAAAGGATATGGCACGGAAAGCCGGAGCTGGAGAAACTACAAAAAAGACGATTTGTAGAAGGAGGAAAATCCAGGGCCGAGGGGCAACAAGGAGAAAGAAAAAAGTTATTCCAACGAGAAAATAGTCCGGCTCTGCGTTTGGAAACAAAAAGAAAGCGAACCACTGACATACGTATATGAAGAATAGTATGTCATTTCTTTTCAAGAGGTTCATTGGTTTCAACTGTTTTCCATTGAATCGAAAACGGGATTCTGAGTCCGTACTGTCCGGGCAGCATATACCGTTCATCTCCCACCGTGATCATACTTCCGGGTCTCACGGAAAAATCACTTTTGATGATCCTGTGAAGCTCGTCCATCCTCGTTTTTTCAAGGCGACTGAATTCCTTCAGTTTTCTTACGTCCATCTGATGGTCAATTCGGCTATAGGCCGGGAACAGTCTCCCGACGGGGCTGTGAAATGACAGTGCGAATCCAATAAAGAACAGGATACCCACAAAAATTGCCACTGGTGTACTGTATTCTTTTCTTTCCTCCGAGTATCGATAGTAATCTGAAACAGCTGGTATTGTGTATTCGGTCTTTTCAATAAAACCGGCTTCAAAGAGATCATACATACTTCGGTACGTATCAAATTCAATTAACTTGGACTTATCTCCAATTTCCTTGACCGATGAAACACCATCTATCAACTGTAAGACATATACCTGGTCATGGGGTAAACTGATTGCGTCCAGCTCAGTCCCCACAGTGGGCTCGTCGAAGGAAGAAGAAAAGGAGTCTCTCACCTTCAAAGCCTTATCTGTTCGCTTGAAGACCACATACGGATCATTGATAACCCGTTCAATCAGCGGCCATTCGTCCAGCATTCGCAGTCCTTCCATCAGAATACTTTCCGTAGAGATGGGCTCAAAATTTTCCTGATCAAAGTCCACCACATCCTGGGGAGAAAAATGATAGTGACCGTTTTTCCATCGAAAAAGGCTATACACAATCTGAAGGACTTGATTCCTCAGCGCTTCCTGTAAATCCGAGGAACCGATAAATCCATTTTCCACCAACACCTGGCCCAATCTCTGAAGGCTCTCCGCCTGAAGTTCCAGCGCACGATTCAACTGATCCTGAGAAACCACTCCCCTCTTAACCAGTACGTGGCCCAGCCTGGACTCTGTCTGCTCAGATTCTTTTTCAGCACCAACAATTGTTCCGTTCTGGAAACTGACTCTGACCAGGTCTTCCCCTTCCCTTAAAATCAGCGTACCTGTCTTCTTCTGAATGCCGATCAATTGAAAAATATCGGCAAGACTGAAATCCTTTAAAGTTCCTTCAAGTGCCATTTACTCTTCTCCCTGGTTCACCAGAATGCCAAAAAGGTTTATGATGATAATCAAAGTAATTATTAAAAGAGATGGCAATGCCAGAAACCAGCTGCCAAACATTTTGATTTCACTTAAGGTAAGCATCAGGCAAGAGAAAAAAAAGAAATAAAGCAGTACGCCCCGAACCGCGTGTCCCGTAACAAAAAGGCTGAAAGTGCCCGGTACAAAAAAGCCAATCAAACCCTGAATGATTTTGCGGATCCGATTAAACTTGCGAATACTCTCTATTTTTGCCATTCTTTTTCCGGAATCCAGATTTTCCTTCTTCACAAAAACAGTTACACACTGTTTGCACATGCTGTCATTGTGAGATTCAAGGAATCTGAATGCTTTCCCGCAGCGGGAACAACTTTCCGACATGTCCCGGTCCCTGAAAAGAAATGCGAGAAATGCAAACAGAATTACCAGTATAAGTACAAATATAATTTCCTTTTTCCCGGAAATTTCGCCTGACGATGAATCACTCCGAAAATTCATTTTAAAGAGTTTACTGTATACAAACGGTATCCCCGGCACTTCCAGAAGAGGTACCGGCTGCTTGATCTGATCCAGAAGTGTCGAAACGGTGCGATCAGCGTCTTTTTCATAACTCGATTTCAATTCGCTATCTGATTCCGAAAGATTGTAAGTTTTCAGCATAACAGCGGCAAGATTGTATCCGGGCGTGTCCAGCTCTTCTGTTTTTTGCGCAGCTTCCTTGAAAAAATCCCGAGCCAACTCAAACTCATTGAGGTGAAAATACGCGACACCGATATTGTTCAACGCGAAGGAATATAGATAAGAAGAAGAATCTATTTCTTTATAAAACGAAATGGCATCTGAAAATTGTCCCCGTCGCATACGATTGGTAGCTTTTGAGAATAACTCCAGTTGGGAATTCGGATTAAATCCTTCAATTTGCGAAAACGGCATCTGCAATGATCGATAGTAGAGAAACTCGGGGGAAGAAACCTGGCTGCCAACCCGGGCAGCGTAAGCAAATCCCAAAAGGAAAACAACAGTAAACGTAGCACTCAGAGCAAGTCCTATTCTCTCTTTCTTCGGAATGTATGGCGAGAGAAGCAATAGCCAGTACATGGGTAAATATTTCAACGGAACTGTAAAAAGAACCGGAAGAAGATATAAAAGTGAAGCCGCTACCACTTTA
Organism: uncultured bacterium; assembly: GCA_965546895.1. Lineage (GTDB taxonomy): Bacteria > Acidobacteriota > Holophagae > Thermotomaculales > Thermotomaculaceae > UM-FILTER-49-7. The sequence goes on along the minus strand of CBEUWV010000126.1, from coordinate 821 downwards.
AGAAAATTGGAGGAAATGTGTGTTTCGAGGTAACGGGTGATATCGTGATGAAAACTGCGACCGTATTTTATCATTGCGATGATGCCAAAAATAACGAAAAACAACATCCCGAGAAAGTAAAGCCCCTCAAAAATGTTCTGGAGGAGCCTTACAATATTCATCGGATCCTTCAAAATAGCACGGAGCGTCCTTACCAAAGATGCCAGAGCGACTTTTACTTTACCCGCCAGTATCAACTTGTCGATTCCCGGGAAACGGCCCTGTTTCAATTCCGGGTTCCATTCGTTCAGTTCTTTCTCAAAAGCTGAGGGCGAGGAATTGTTTTTCGATGAGGGAAACAATTCTTCTGTAAACGGTAACATCTTGTAGCCACCTTCGTGGATGGAACGCCTGATGTTGCGAATATTTTTCTGTTGATCTTCCTTTGTGTTCGCCTGAACACCGTCCACCAGAGCAGTTTGCAATTGCTTACTGACACTCGGGTTCTCAGCGCGGACAGGTACGGGTCCAAAAATCATGCACAGGAAAACGACCGGAACAATTAACCGCAAGCACTTCATAACTTTCAACAGTTCACTCCTGAGGTCTTCTTTCATTTGTTGAAATTATAGCACCCACCTTTTCAATTGCAACCAAAATCCCTTAAATACTGATGGGTGATGGGTGATGAGTGGGAGGCAGAAGGGAAAGGGAAGGTGCCAGTGAAAGTGCAAGTGCGAGGGGGAAGGGATTTCGCCATTCCCTGCCTTTACTTAAACTTAGGCTCAAACTTAAACTTTTCCCACGCATCTTTTTCCCTCTGACCTTTGTGCCTTGGTGAG
>CBEUWV010000125.1:0-6035 GCA_965546895.1 uncultured bacterium | reverse complement strand
CCACTGCTGAAAAGCCTGGCATCCACACCCACTTTTTTGCCTGTATCCAGTTCATCCGCAATCCAGACAGGGATTGTTGGAGTCCCGGAGATTCCCTGTTTGAAAAGAGTAATCCCGCTATCCTTAAGCTGTGCCTCAGCCTGGAGGAAATAACGGGAATCCGTCCAGAGCCCGGCTTTGTCGATGGTTACCACCACATCCCCGGCCGAACCCGTAAACCCGCTTATCCATTCCCTGCGCTGCCAGAAGGCGGGTACATACTCGCTCTGATGTGGGTCTGTGCTGGGGACAATGTAGGCCTGCACACCCTGTTTTGACATAAGTGACCGTAACTTCATGAGTCTGTTTTGTATCATCGGTTGAATCTCCCGTTCTTCATTTTCATCCGTTATGTTACAACAAAAATGCTTCAGTGAAACATGCAAAGTGTTTTCATTTATACTAAAATCAGTTATCCTTTCTACAAGAGTATTGCGGAAACATGTTTAAATTGATTAACCTCAAGCATCTTCAAGATGTCATGAACGGCGGATTCAAATTCTCCGTATTTTAACCAATGATCTGTCACCAACAGGGATGACGAATCATCCCATTATTTTCAAGGAGGCGAACACGATGAAAAAACTCGGATTCTTAGCGGCACTGCTGGCACTCTTTATCATGGCTCCAAACGCCATGGCAAAGAAAAAGAAGAAGACACCAGCCAAAGCAAAACCCCTTCTTACATCTAAGGTATTGAGTGGGTTCAAATTCAGGAGCATCGGCCCCGCGTTTGCATCGGGACGGATCGCCGATATCGCTGTCAATCCAGATAATCACAGCCAATGGTTTATCGGCGTGGCATCTGGCAACGTCTGGAAGACCGACAATGCCGGTGCCACGTGGAAGCCGATTTTTGATCATTACGGCGCATGGTCAATCGCTGACGTGGAATTGGACCCTCGAAACCCCCATGTTGTGTGGGTGGGAACCGGTGAATACAACAGTCAGCGCGCCATCGGTTACGGAGATGGGATTTACCGTTCCCTCGACGGCGGAAAATCATTCAAAAATATGGGCTTAAAGAAATCAGAACATATCGGTCGAATTGCCATTGATCCCCGCAATTCAAATATTTATGTGGCTGCCCAGGGGCCGCTCTGGGGACCCGGCGGAGAACGGGGCCTTTACAAGAGCCTGGACATGGGTAAAACATGGGAACGGATTCTCTTCATCAGTGAGAACACCGGGATTACCGACGTGGTACTGGATCCCAGGAACCCGGACACTGTCTATTGCGCAGCTTACCAGCGCCGTCGCCACGTATTCACACTCATCGACGGCGGGCCGGAAGGCGCCATTTACAAATCCACTGACGCAGGGAAAACATGGCGAAAAGTGAAATCCGGCCTTCCCTCCGGGGACATTGGCCGTATCGGGCTGGCAATTTCACCGGTGAACCCGGATATAATCTACGCGATTGTCGAAGCCGAAGGCAAAAGCGGCGGTGTTTTCCGTTCTTCAGATAGAGGGGAAACATGGAACCGGCGCAGCTCCTACATGAGCACAAGCCCCCAATACTACAATCGGCTTTATTGTGATCCTGAAAACCCGGATAAGCTTTATTCAATGGACACAATCGGACGAGTCTCTGTGGACGGCGGAAAGACATGGAATGCACTTGGAAACCGTCATCGTCACGTAGATGATCACACACTGTGGGTGGACCCATCCAACACGAGGCACGTTCTTGTTGGTTGTGATGGCGGCCTGTACCAGTCCTTTGATGCCGGCAGCAACTGGATATTTGTGGAAAATCTGCCCGTAACCCAGTTTTACCGGGTATCCCTGGACAACACTAAACCTTTCTATTACGTTTACGGCGGTACCCAGGACAACAACAGCATGGGCGGACCATCCAGAACAACCTGTAGAAACGGAATCTTCAACGAAGATTGGTTCGTAACCCAGGGAGGCGATGGATTCGAGAGCCAGGTAGATCCGAAGAACCCGGACATTGTCTACGCGCAATCTCAGTACGGCGGCCTGGGCCGTTTTGACCGAAAAAGTGGTGAAGCAATCAGCATAAAGCCTCAGCCCCCTGCAGGAGAAGCCTACAGATGGAATTGGAATGCCCCACTGATAATCAGTCCTCATTCACCCACAAGACTATATTTTGCGGCAAATAAACTATTTCGCAGTGATGACCGGGGGGACACATGGAAAGTTATCAGTCCCGACCTGACCCGTCAGATTGATCGCAATACGCTGCCGGTAATGGGCCGGATTCAGAGCGTGGACGCTGTCGCCAAAAACGCGTCCACCTCCCTGTTCGGGAACATTGTGGCTCTGGATGAGTCACCGCTGGTGGAAGGACTGCTCTACATCGGTACAGATGACGGACTTATCCAGATTTCTAATGACGGGGGTCAGGACTGGCGAAAAGTGGAAAAAGTCAGCGGCCTGCCGGAACTCAGCTACGTGGATTATATTCTGGCATCCAGCCATTCGGCAGATACGGTCTACGCCGCCTTCGACACACGGAAAAACAACGACCTCAGACCGCATCTTTTCAGAAGCCGGGACCGGGGGAAAACGTGGAAATCCATTTCTAACAACCTTCCGGAAAGAGGAACAGTTTACTGCATCGCCGAAGACCAGGTGAATCCAAACCTCCTTTTCGCCGGAACAGAATTCGGCCTCTTCGTTACTCTGGACGGAGGGAACAACTGGCTTCAGATGAAAAGAGGCCTTCCGGTTACGCAGGTACGGGATATCGCTATTCACCGAAACGAAAATGACCTGGTACTGGCCACGTTCGGCCGAGGTTTCTATGTTCTCGACAACTACGCACCCCTGCGCAACTTATCAGAACAGCTTGCAAAAAAGCCATTTGAGTTGTTTCCAGTGGCAGATTCATGGATGTTTATCCAGAGCAGGGGAAAAAGCAACATGGGTGAAACCCACTACGCTGCCAAAAATCCACCTGTGGGAGCTGTTTTTACATATTATCTGAAAGATAGTCTTAAAACGCTGAAACAGGCTCGAAAAGAAAGGGAAAAAAAGGCGCTGAAGGCAAATCAGCCCATTTCCTACCCTTCATGGGATGAGCTTAGGGCAGAAGACACGGAAGAATCCCCTTGTCTTATGTTTACCGTTCGTGACAGTGAAGGCAACACAATTCGTCGGTTGAAAGCACCTGCCACATCCGGCACCCACCGGATTGTCTGGGATTTTCGCTATCCCGACGTCTCACCAGTTCGTGGCACAGAGGGCAGATCTTCACGGGGAAGCCACAGAGCAAACGCCGACAGCGGAATGCTCGCCATGCCCGGCACCTTCACTGTAGAGGCATCAAAAGTGCTTCGGGGTATCGTGACCCCCCTTGAAGGGAAACAATCCTTTCAGGCAAAGATTCTGGCCAATACAACCCTTCCCGCAACTGACCGTAAAGAACTGGTGGCTTTTCAGCAGAAAGTGTCCGATCTTCTGCGGGCAGTTCAGGGGAGCAGAAACCTCCTGTCCAGCCTCCAGACAGACGTCAAGGCTATGAGAAAAGCTGTCTATCGAACACCGGAAGCTGGAAACGACCTGAATCAGAAACTCCGGACACTCCAGGAGCAGCTTCTCGCTCTGGAGCGGAAACTCAATGGTGATGACAGTATTTCTAAACGGAATGCCAATCAGCCGCCATCCATTGCCAGCCGTGTTTATACTCTTGTGTACGGTCAGTGGAGATCCACTTCCGCACCCACCACAACCATGCGCGAGCAATATCGTATTGCTGGAGAACTCTTTAAACCGGTTCTGGGGGACATTCGCGAAATTGCTGAAAAAGAACTGCCCGCACTTCAGAAACAAATGGAAAACCTGAAAGCGCCCTGGACCCCCGGACGCATTCCTGAATGGAAGTTCTAAGGAGAGATAAACCAAGAATAGGGAGGAGGGCAAATCCTCCTCCCATTTTGATTTTTTCTCCCATTAATTACCAGCTAAGTTCTACTAATAATTGTTGTAAATCGATTATCCCGGTATCGAACTCTGACTACCTTACGGTTTCTTCTGGAGCTCTTCCGAAACATGTCAGCCCTGATCCCGGGTGATGTGGGCAATCCGTCTTCCTTCCTGTCCCAGTCTGACATGCGATGAAAATGGGAATAATCAATAACCATTGACTCATGGGCCAATTGTTCATTTTCAATTTTCACTGTGAAGTAAAGCAAATGCCGCACTACTCTTCCCGTTTGTAAAAATTCCTTCTCCGCGGCGAGAAAAAGTCGGGATTCCGCACCTTCTCCCCGCACATAATCATCCGGTGCTGCCGCTGTGGCAAAGAAGAAAGGGTTTCCGTCCTCGTCATTAACCACAACGTCTACCGTTACCGTCTCTCTGCCATCTCCGACATTGTATGGCCTGTCCAGCTCAAGAAACTCCGGTGCGTAGCCCATCGTATTTACGAAACGATGAACCATGTACGCCCGGACTATTTCAGAATCTTCAGATATTCGATGGATGGGAAGGCCCTGGCGAATTCGTTCTGAGTAGCGCACCCTACCTTTTTCCAGGTCCAGATTAACTACCCTTGGTGTCGCCTTCTCAATTTCGGATACAATCAGCTCTTTCCAATCCATTTATCACCTCTAAAACTGTTACCAGTATACAAAAATTCGGCCATTCCATCCAGAAAAAACAGGTGATGAGTGATGAGTGACAAAAGGCAGGGAACAGCGTCTTTATCGGACGCGTGGATGGTGGATGGTGGATGGTTGAGAAAGAGAAAAGAAGAGCCAATTCTCTGATTTTTCCGTTTCTTATTCCTAGTCGTACTCTGCAGAGTGATGAGTGATGGGTGATGAGTGATGGGTGATGAGTGATGGGTGACAAAAGGCAGAGAATGGCTAATTTCTTGTTTTATTTCTTTCATTTAACATTTATCATCCAACATTCGACGCAAAGCGGTGTGCTGTCAATTCCCTTTCTTAACTCAAACTCAGACTTAAACTTAAACTTCTTTTTTCTACCATCCACTATCCACTATCCACTATTCACCATCCACGCGGCCGCTACCGGTTGCAGGCCGCAGCCCGAGAGAGCGTCCCCCGTCCACACGGATCACCTGCCCGGTAATGAAATCACTTTCCACCAGGAAACGTACCGCTTTGACTACATCTTCCGGTGTTCCAATTCGTTGCAATGGAATCGTCTCAAGAATTCGCTGTCGTTCAGCTTTATCGGTTCCATCCGGAAGCAGCACTGGCCCCGGTGCCACTACATTTACCTGCACGTGGGGAGCCAGAAGCTGTGCCATACCCTTCATGAGCGCGTGCATCCCGGCACGGGAAACTGAATAGGGAATATAGGAAGGCCAGACCAGTTCTGCCGCCACATCGCCAATGGCAATGATCTTTCCCCTTCCCGCATGTTTCATCCATTCACCCAGTACCTGACAACCCAGAAACGCGCCCTTCAGGTTCACATTCATAAACTGCTGCCATTCATCCTCGGAAGTAGAAAAAAACGGCGTGGCCGAAAATATTGACGCATTGTGCACCCAGACATCCAGCCCGCCATGCTGTTCTTCAATTTCGCTGTTCATTGCTGTCCACGTCTTTACCAGGGAAATATCTCCATGCAGTACCAGCGGCCTATACCCTGCAAACGCCTCAATCTCAGATGCTGTCTCAGCGGCCTCCTTGCGGCTCTTGAAGGCATGAATCATAACTGTTGCGCCGAGACGCGCCAATTCCACCGCAATCTCCTTCCCCACGCGCTTCGCGCTCCCGGTCACCAGTATGCGGCATCCCTTTATTTCCACCTTGCCTCCTGTACTTCACTTTTGCCATATGTTATCACAGGCGGCGCTTCCCCTCTCTCGAAATCGCTTCTCAACTTAGCGTTCCTGGCGGCTTGGCGAGAGAATCTCAAATTCCTATCTGCCTCCCGGCCTTTTCCGGTCAAACAGCTCTTTTCCTCTATGACCTTTGTCTTTGTGTTAAATTCCCATCTTTTTCTGCTCTGCGTCCTCTTCCCCCTCTGCGCCTCTGCGGTGAAATCTC
>CBEUWV010000124.1:0-6044 GCA_965546895.1 uncultured bacterium | reverse complement strand
TATCGAATATCCGCTATGCTGGATACCGACAGCCATATCATTTCGGGTAAGGAACAGATTTACTTTCTCAATACCAGCAATAAATCCATTCAGTCCATGCAGGTGCACCTGTATCTGAACGCATTTGCTTCAAACCAGACACCCATGGCGAGAGAAATTGCACCGCTGAGAAACATGCTGAAAGTCCCGGTCAACCGAAAAACTATCGGTTACTGCAGAATTCTGCACCTGACTGTTAATTTTTCTTCCGTATTGCACACGCTGGAGGTGGATAACACTGTTGCGACTTTCGCACTGCCCTACCCCCTTAAGCCGGGAGAATCCACACTTATTGAGATTGAATTTGAAACCCGGCTTCCCCGACTGGTCGTTCGCAGCGGCTATGCCGGTACATTTCACATGATTGCTCAATGGTTTCCAAAACTGGGAGTACTGGGCCAGGATGGTAACTGGGACTGCCCCCAATACGGTGGAAACGGGGAGTTTTTTTCCGACTTCGGGGTCTATGATGTTGTTTTCAATGTACCGGAGGGCTTTTCTGTGGTCGCCACCGGTATTAAGCAGCAGAAATCCACCGCAAATCATCGCAATGTGTTTCATTTCTATGCGGAAGATGTTCACGATTTTGTTGCTGCAGCCTGGGACAAGTTCAGGTTCAGGAAAGAAACAGTTGAAAACTGTGAACTCACCGTAGCATATCCACCCGGCCATGAAGCTCTCTCACTCCGTGAAATGGATGCGCTTAAAGAAACGTTTAAGTGGTACAACACACACATTGGCACTTATCCCTACTCGGCCTACACAGTCATAGACACTCCATTTTGCGCAATAGCGGCATCCGGGATGGAATATCCCATGGTCTCCACAGGGTTCGCATTGAAGTTATTCCCGAAATGGTTTCGGCTGCCGGAAGAAACTGTCGTTCACGAATTCGGACATAGCTATTTTCAGGGAATGCTCGCCTCCAACGAATTTAATGAAGCGTGGCTGGACGAAGGCATCAACACCTACATGACAGCCCTGATCATGGAGGATTTGTATGGCAAATGCAATTTCAACGCACTGCCCCGATTCTGTGCAGATTCTCTTGACCGAATGCTAAACAGTGATTACAGCAGCCTGCGCTACCAGAAACCCAATCAGCCCGCCGACACATACACGGACCGACACGCATATACCGAGGCCAGCTACAACAAAGTCAGCCTCCTTTTGAAGACCCTTGAAAACATCATCGGAAAAGAGAAAATGATCGCCATAATGAAAGATTACTTTAATCACTTTCAATTCAAACATCCGACTGGAGCTGACTTTCTGAACATTTTCAACAGTCACACAGAGAACCAGTTTGCAAATCTCATGGACACAATGATTAATTCAAACACCCTACCGGATGCTGCAGTTTTTCGTGTGACACGGAAGGCAAACCCACCTTTCAAGGGATTTGTCCCGGGAAAAGTTGCGTACATGGAAACTCCGGACCCCACCAATACAGTACGATTCACTGTCCAGCTGGTTAAAAATGATCTGCCACTCCCGGTTCCATATCTCCTGACCTTCAGCGACGGAAGCAAATTGAACGGGGAACTTGGAATACTGGACAGCACGAAAACAATCACTGTTGACAAACCAGACAAAGTTCAGTTACTGGAAGCCCGAATTGATCCGGATAGAAAAATACTCATTGACCTGAATCGGTCCAACAACCGATACAGGACAAAACGAAATGCCCGTCAGCGAATGGGAAGCGCCGCGCTGTTTCTGGCGGTAATGGAGTTGAGTTTCTATGTTTTTTAACACACTGAAGCGGGAGATGATCATTCACTACTTAAGCCAGGTAGCTCTTCTGGTACTGGCTTATTTTGTTGCAAGGCCTGGACATTTTGTCCAGGAACGCCCGGACCTTTTTTATGTCTTCGGCCTCTGGCACCAGCTTGCCCCCCTGGTTCTTCCTTTGATACTGATCCTGTATGTCATGGATGGATGGTTGATAGTCTCTGCACTTGCCACTTTGCTGGGACGTCCACTGAAACGATTGGATTTTCTCATGTACATCAGCACAACTTTGTTTTACCTATTCCTTTATCTCCTGACTGCGGGAATCCTGTATGCGGCATTTTCTCCCCTGATCACTCACCTTCGTCTGACATCCAACACCGTGATTCCGGTTCTAATCAGCTACATTGTTCTTCTTCTGCTTATCGCTGTTTTGTGGAAATGGCTGAGTTACCTGAAATGGAGCTGTAGAATACTCTACTTTCAGCACGACTCCGGCTTCTCCCTGAAGACAATTGTCGCCGGCTGGTCCAATATTTTGAAATGGAAAGATATTTTTATTTTTGTGTTCATTGTGTTCTTCACCGTCGGCGTCCCTCTGTGTCTCCTTGCCGTCGGGGCATACCTGCGGACGGCACCGCTTTTAGCCTCGGCACTAATGGCCGCCATGGTCTGCTACACCATAGGAAAATTTTACCTTCTCTACACACTTTGGAACAGAATCGCCCAATAAAAAAAGGGAAGCTTTAGCAACTCCCCTTCAAAAGAATAGATTTTCCTGAAATTCAATATTCTTTAACTTCCACCACCTGTTCGCCCTTGTAGTATCCGCAATGGGGGCATACTCTGTGAGGCAGCTTCTTTTCCTGACAGTTGGGACAAATAGTCAGTGCCGGCACCTTCATGGCGTCATGCGCCCGGCGTTTGTCACGTCTAGCTTTTGAATGTCTTCGTTTCGGGTTTGCCATAACTCACTCCTTCTTATTCAAAAATGATTCTAAATCTTTCCATCTCGGATCCACGGTATCTACTACACAGTCGCAATCACCTTCATTTAGGTTTTTACCGCAACTGGGGCAAATTCCCCGGCAATCCTGCCGGCACTGATGTGCCATCGGGATATTCAACCGCATGGTATCCAGAACCTGCTGTTCCATATCAATAACGTCGCATTCCAATACTTGAACGAAACCATCCTTTCCCTCCACTGTCACAGCCCCTTCAGCTTCCTCGGGATTTGCTGTGAATAGTATAGAAAAGGACTCATCCACCTGAGACTCGTATGGTTCCAGGCAGGTTGTGCAGGCAAGTTGCATTGAGCCGGAATAATGAATTTTCATCATGATCTCAGCTTCGCTGATCCGGTACACTTCATAGTTGGCCACACAATCCTTAACCGTGAAACTGTCAGTCTTGCCCTGATCTATCACTCGATTCCGGATCCTGAAATCACCTCTAAGTGGCTTCTGTTCAATCTTTGCAACTTCTATCCGCACAACTCCCCCTGTCCAACAGAAAGGTATTATAGCACGGCCTTTCCCCTTGTCAATACGTCATCACGCTGTAACAAAGAATTTCCGCGCTGAGACGGACTTGGTTGGCTACGTCTGGGAGATGCTGCTTCAATACGTGGTACTTCGTACCACGTATTGAAACAGCAATCCCATGATGTCGGGCATGAAATGCCACGGCGTCGAAGCAACAGGGCAGATCAATCCAGTCGGGGTACTGGATATTCACGAAAGTGTCCCGACGGTGGGTCTCCTCGCTTTCCGGCAGCAAATTTTTTCTTGCCTGTCAAAACTTGTGCGGTACAATTGTTTCGGACTAAATGCCTCAGAAGGAGAAACAGATGTCACGAACATTTCTCAGCGCCAAGATTCATCGGGCGACCCTTACCGGCGCCAACCTTGAATATTCCGGTTCGCTGACGATTGACGAAGCCATCCTGGAGAAAGCCGGCATTGCAAATTTTGAGCAGATTCACGTCTTCAACGTGAATAACGGTGCCAGGCTTATCACCTACGCCATCAAGGGCGAGAAGGGAAAGGGACAGTTTGAACTAAATGGTGCGGCCGCCAGGCTGGGAATGCCGGGGGACAAGATCATCATCGTCACGTATCGCACGCTTTCAGAAGCAGAAATTCCGGACCACAAACCGAAACTGCTCATTATGGGTGAAGAAAACCGTATCGAACAGATTCTGTAAGTACAATAGAAAGTAGGTGTAGGAGTAGGAGTAGGAGAAAGAAGTAGAAAAATCAGAGAATTAGCCATTCCCTGCCTTTTTGTCACTCATCACTTCTTTTCTCATCCCTTCACTTCCTTCATGCTCAGTGAAATCCGCTTCAATTCCGTATCCACTGAAACCACTATTGCTTTTATTCTGTCTCCAACGGAAACCACATCCTTCGGTGATTTTACAAATTTGTGGCTTAACTGAGATACATGAATCAATCCATCCTGATGAACCCCGATGTCCACGAAGGCACCGAAATCAGTTACATTTGTAATAATTCCGTTTAGTATCATCCCCTCTTCCAAATCCGCAAGAGTCTCGATTCCAGCGGCAAATTCAAAGGGCTCAAATTTTTCCCTGGGATCCCGGCCCGGTGCTTTCAGTTCCTTTACAATGTCCTGAAGTGTCGGAAGGCCGAAATCGTCGGACACCAGCTTTTCCAATGTCAACTGGTCCAGAACTTCCGCATTTTGTATAAGTTCCTCTGTTTTTATCCCTGCGAGCATTGCCATTTTCTTCACCAGCTGATAACTTTCCGGGTGAATTCCGGTGTTGTCAAGCGGTGTTTCCCCGTTTCGAATCCTCAGAAATCCAGCGCTCTGCTGAAAAGCTTTGGGACCAAACATCCGGACCTTCTTCAGGTCTTTACGACTCTCAAAGGGTCCATTTTCATCCCTATGGCTGACGATGTTCCTTGCCAGGGTTTCTCCAATACCGGACACGTAACTCAGAAGATGACGGGAAGCAATGTTTACGTCCACTCCCACCCTGTTCACAACAGAGATTACCGTTGTATCCAGTTTTTTCTTCAAAAGTGTCTGGTTGACATCATGCTGATACTGTCCCACACCAATTGCCTTGGGGTCAATTTTCACCAATTCCGACAGGGGATCCTGAAAACGCCGTCCGATGGAAACTGCACCCCGAACAGTCACATCATGATCCGGGAATTCCTCTCTCGCTACTTCTGACGCGGAATAAACAGACGCGCCGGATTCACTGACCATGGCAACCACGATGTCATCCTGTACAAAGGACCTGAAAAATGCCTTTGTTTCCCGGGATGCGGTTCCGTTTCCCACAGCGACTGCCTTGAGTCCGTACTCTTTCATGAGAGAAAGGGCTTTTTTTCGGGAACCTTCCAGGTCTTCCCGAGGTTTCGTGGGATAAATAACGTCATGGGCCAGCAATTTACCCGTGGCGTCCAGTGCCACAATTTTACAACCGGTTCGATACCCCGGGTCCACGGCGAGAACCGGTATGTTCCCCGCTGGAGCTGCCAGAAGAAGTTTCTCAAGATTGGCCGCAAAAACAGAAATCGCCTCTTCATCTGCCCTTTTCTTTATCTCTCCCCGAATGTCCAGTTCAATGGAAGGCAATACCAGTCGAACAAGGGCATCGTCAAGAGCGGCAGCAAGCCACTCCCGATAGGGATGGGAAACCGGAATCATCCGTTCCGCTTCCAGTCTCGCAATATTTTCTCTGTCCACTTCCAATTTTGTCTTCAGTACCTTTTCCCGTTCTCCTCTTCTGATAGCCAACACCCGATGAGACGGAATATCGGAGACTCTTTCCCGAAAATCATAGTAATGCTCAAACTTGGAGCGCTTATCTTCCCACTCCTTTGCGGCCATGCTCTCCAACATTCCCTTTCGGTAAACGAAATTGCGAACTCTCTTTCGAAAGTCCGCGTTCTCGGAAAAAAGTTCTGACACAATATATCCAGCTCCGGCAAGGGCAGCCTGAATTGTTTCCACGCCCTTTTCCGGACTGACAAATTCCGATGCAAGGCCCTCCAGCTCCGTACCGGAACCGGACAGAATAGCATTTGCCAGTGGTGCCAATCCCTTTTCACGGGCAATTGTTCCCTTTGTTCTGCGCCTGGGCTTGAATGGCAGGTAAAGATCCTCCAGTTCCTGTTTCACATGGATGGATTCAATTTTCTGCTTCAGCTCCGCAGTCAGCTTGCCCTGTTCCTCGATGGTTTTCAATACGGTACCCTTGCGCTCGTTCAGCTCCTTAAGATACGAGA
>CBEUWV010000123.1:0-6091 GCA_965546895.1 uncultured bacterium | reverse complement strand
GTTGCCTTGCTGGCATTTATGCTGGGTCGATCCACAGCCCCAAAATCTACCCCGGACAAATCGCACGCTACCGAAACGGCGATGGCTCACAAAGCAAAGAAACAGCTTTACACCTGCGGCATGCATCCCCAGGTTATTCAGGATCATCCCGGTAACTGCCCGATATGTGCTATGGCATTGACACCTGTCAAGAATACGGATTCGAAAGTGACTGAAAAAGATAAGAACACTGAGCGCAAGGTCCTCTACTGGCGGGCACCAATGGATCCGACGTACATCTCCAAGAAACCGGGAAAATCACCCATGGGAATGAACCTTGTACCTGTTTACAATGATGAAGTTTCTTCAGGCGAGATTACCATCAGCCCTGCTGTGGAGCAGAACATTGGCATTACGACTGCCACCGTCCGGAGCGGTCCGCTTTCCCTTGCAATCAAAACCTATGGAAGCACTACATGGGATGAGAAAACGCTGTCCGCGATAAATACAAAAATTGACGGCTGGATTGAGAAGCTCTACGTGAACGAGACGGGCCAGCGGGTCCGAAAGGGGCAGCCACTCCTTTCAATTTACTCCCCACAGCTCGTGGCCACGCAGCGGGAGTACCTTGCGGCACTGGATACTGCCCGTGCACTCCAGAAGAGTTCCGACGCAACGGTGGCCCAGGGTGGCAAGGACTTGCTCGTAGCGGCGCGCCATCGTCTCACATTGTGGGACATTTCCGGCAAACAGATTGACAGGCTTGAGAGGACCCGAAATGTCCGGAAAAACCTGACACTTTACTCACCGATCAGCGGGATTGTGACCCACCGGGCTGTTGTTGTTGGAGACCATGTGAAAGCGGGTATGAACCTCGTAAAAATTGCCGCTCTCGATCCCATCTGGGTTATCGGTTCCGTTTACGAGAGCGACATTCCACTGGTCAAGAAGGGAATGGAAACAAAGGTAACCTTTGACAACCTGCCAGGAGAATCATTCAAGGGACGAGTGGATTACACATACCCTTATGTGGAAGGTGCTTCCCGTACAGGCAAGGTTCGCATTGTCATTCCCAACAGGGACGGGAAAATCCTGCCTGAAATGTATGCCTCTGTGGCTTTGTCTGTTCAACTTTCTCCGGAAACGCTCCAGATCCCGTCCAATGCGGTCATCCGGGCTTCCACAGACGATACTCTGGTATTCATTGCCAGTGGCGAGGGAAAGTATGCGGGAAGAAAAGTGGTCCTTGGACCGATTGGCGATGGCGATACTGTGATGGTGAAAGCCGGGCTTGAAGCCGGTGAACACATTGTGACCTCGGCTCAGTTCCTTCTTGATTCTGAAAGCAACCTGAAAGCGGCGATTCAGAACATGCTGGATTCCCAGAATAAGGGGAAAACAAAATGATCGGGCGCGTCATAGACTGGTCCATCAAGAACCGGTACCTGGTCCTTATTCTCACCGGCCTCTTCGTTGCCGCCGGGATTATCGTCATGCGAAACACACCGGTGGATGCTATTCCGGACCTTTCCGACACCCAGGTGATTGTTTTTACCCAGTACCAGGGACAGAGCCCCCAGGTCGTGGAAGACCAGGTCACCTACCCACTCACCACCGCCATGCTCGCGGTACCCAAAGCCACCGTGGTGAGGGGCTACTCCTTCTTCAACTTTTCCCTGGTTTACATTATTTTCAAGGACGGTACCGACATTTACTGGGCCCGAAGCCGGGTTCTCGAATATTTAAATTATGTTACACCCAGGCTGCCCGCCGGGGTCGCCCCGCAGCTCGGTCCCGACGCCACGGGAGTGGGCTGGGTTTACGAATATGCCCTTGTGGACCGGTCCGGAAAGCATCGCCTCGACGAATTGAGATCTCTTCAGGACTGGTACCTGCGCTATCAGTTGCAGACGGTTCCCGGCGTTGCCGAAGTGGCCAGCATCGGTGGGTATGTCAAGCAATATCAGGTCGAGATAGACCCCAACAAACTGGCGGCATATCGCATCTCCCTGAATCAGGTCAAGCACGCCATACGCCGCTCCAACAGCGATGTAGGCGGCAGGCTTGTGGAGAGGGCCGAAACCGAGTACATGGTACGCGGCCTGGGGTACATTAAGGGCCTCGATGACCTGCGAAAGGTCCCCATCGGCCTCGATCCGGGTGGCATACCGGTTTTATTGAACCAGGTGGCGGACGTTCATCTTGGGCCGGACCTTCGCCGGGGGTTGGCTGACCTGAACGGTAAGGGTGACGTGGCAGGTGGTGTGGTGGTCATGCGTTTCGGTGAGAACGCGTTAAAAACCATCGAGGCGGTAAAAGCAAAGCTGAAGGAACTGAAAAAGGGATTACCCCCCGGTGTTGAAATTGTAGAAGTATACGACCGTTCCGGTTTGATTGATCGGAGCATTGGTTTCCTGAAAGACAAACTGATTGAGGAGCTGCTCATCGTTTCGCTTGTGTGCCTCCTCTTCCTGTTTCATTTCAGAAGCGCTCTCGTGGCAATTATCATGCTTCCACTTGGTATAATGGCATCCCTCATCATTATGTATTTTCAGGGACTCAACAGCAACATCATGAGTCTTGGAGGTATTGCCATTGCCATGGGGGCCATGGTGGATTCAGCGATCATCATGATCGAAAATGCGCACAAAAGGATGGAACACGGCTACGACCCGAAAAATCACTGGACAATTATCGCAGAGGCATCCAAAGAGGTGGGGCCAACCCTCTTCTGGTCACTGCTGGTCATCACTGTTTCCTTTCTCCCGATTTTTGCCCTGAACCAGCAGTCCGGGCGTCTCTTCAAGCCGCTGGCCTTTACAAAGACATATGCGATGGGAGCTTCGGCCTTTCTGGCTGTCATCCTGGCTCCGGTACTGATGGGGTGGTTCATCCGGGGCAGAATCCGCACCGACGCTGAAAACCCGATCAATCGAATCCTCATCTGGATTTACCACCCCGTGGTGGATTGGGTTCTTAAACGTCGCCGGCTCGTTCTGGTTCTTGCCCTCCTTTGCATCGGAAGCACCATCTATCCCCTGCGGCACCTTGGCTCCGAATTCATGCCGCCCCTGAACGAAGGTGACCTTCTCTACATGCCGACAACTTTGCCCGGCATCTCTATCGACAAGGCAAAGGAATTACTGCAACAGACGGACCGTATTATCAAGAAATTTCCTGAGGTCAAATCCGTATTCGGCAAGGTGGGAAGGGCGGAAACGGCAACGGACCCTGCTCCCCTCACTATGATCGAGACAACCATCCAGCTATGGCAGGATAAGACTCACTGGCGGGAAGTGTCCGAAGATCGATGGTACTCGGAGTGGGCCCCCGACTGGTCTAAACCACCCCTCAGGCTGTTATGGCCAGAGAAGAGAAGAATCACCCGGAAAGAGCTTGTCGATAAGCTCAATGACGCCATACAGTTTCCGGGGTTGGTGAATGCGTGGACCATGCCCATCAAGACCCGGATTGACATGCTCAGCACTGGCATCAAAACCCCGGTGGGTATCAAAATACTGGGCCCCGACCTGAATACCCTCTCGAAACTGGCCAAAGAGGTGGAATCTGTGGTCCGCAAGGTTCCGGGGACCCGATCCGTCATTGCCGAGCGCGTGACAGGCGGATACTACATGGACTACACAATAAACCGTGATGCGGCAGCACGCTACGGCTTGACAGTGGGGGATATTCAGGACGTGATCCAGTCCGCCCTTGGTGGCATGAAAGTGACCCAGACCGTAGAGGGCCTTGAGCGTTACCCCGTCAACCTGAGGTATATGCGAAACTACCGGGACAATCTGAACGCTTTGAAGCGGGTTCTCATCTCAACGCCCACCGGTGCCCAGATTCCCATCTCCGAGGTTTCATCATTCTCGCTGCATCAGGGGCCACCGGCAATCAAGACGGAAAACTCCAGAAAAACGGCGTGGCTCTATGTGGACCTGGAAAGCTCTGATATCGGCGGCTACGTGAAACTTGCGAAGAAGGCTGTAGACGAGCAGATAAAGCTGCCCGCCAAATACAACATCGTATGGAGCGGACAATACGAGTACATGGAACAGGCGAGGAAACGACTGATGGTGGCTGTACCAGTTACCTTTGTCCTCATCCTTCTCCTTCTGTTTTTCAATACACATTCCTTCGGCAAAGTGGGCATTGTGATCCTCGCTGTTCCCTTTTCGCTGATCGGCTCTTTCTGGCTGCTCTACCTGTTGGGATACCACCTTTCAGTGGCGGTCTGGGTCGGGATCATCGCCCTTGCGGGCTTAGATGCCGAGACAGGCGTTGTCATGCTTCTTTATCTGGACCTTGCCCATGATCTCTGGGCGAGGCTCGGGCGCATGAAAACCCTTGGGGATCTCAAGCAGGCCATTTTTCACGGCGCAGTCAAGCGAATCCGGCCGAAAATGATGACTGTCGGAGCGATTCTCGCGGGTTTGATTCCCATTATGTACGGTACGGGGACCGGTTCTTCAGTCATGAAGCGCATTGCCGCACCCATGGTGGGCGGGGTGGTCACATCCCTCCTGCTGGAACTGGCGATCTATCCCGTGCTCTACTACTACCTGAAGCGCGGGCACCTGGACCCGTCACTGGAGCCCACATCCGATGAGATCGTTCACGAAACGCATTAGTGCTTCTTTGTGACGAAAGGAAGATAAAAGGAGGCCGAAGATGGAATTAAAAAAAATCACAGCGATTGTTCGAACAGGCTATCTGGAACCGGTGGAGCACGCATTGCAGGCCATTGAGGTAGCAGGCATCACCGTGACCCGTGTCAAAGGCTACGGAGAACACAGCAATTTCTTCAGTAGTGACTGGTGCTGCACACACGCCCGCATTGAGATCTACACAGAGCAGAGCAGGGTTCAGGAGATCGTGAACACCATCATGGATGCCGCACGAACAGGTAGACCAGGTGACGGCATTGTAGCGGTTTTGCCTGTGGACCACTTGTACAAAATCAGGGAAAGCCAGACACCCACAGGTGGATGTGTCAATGGTAACCCCACTGGGAATGGGAATGTCACCCGACCTGAATGACAGGTCTGGAACGCCATTCGAGTGAACGAACTAAGCGGTAAGAAAAGGAGATCACATGGAACATGATCATCACACCCTCGACAAAAGCAATCTTGACTGTTGCGGTACTGATGAACATACTCTTGCACAGGATCAGCTGACAGAAGAAACCAGAGACCCGGTATGCGGGATGACAGTAGATCCGGAAAAAGCAACTCACAAGCTGACCCATGAGGGCCAGGATTATGTGTTCTGCAGCACATCTTGCCTGGAAAAATTTCGGGACAACCCGTCCGCGTATTCAGATAATGATCTGATCGCCACACCAGCGGTCCCTACTGGAACGCAATGGACCTGTCCGATGCACCCTGAAATTACAAAGGATGAACCCGGGAGTTGCCCGATTTGTGGTATGGCTCTGGAACCCATGATGCCCTCAGCTGATATATCTGAGAATGAAGAACTGACGGACATGACCCGGCGATTCAAGATTTCTGTAATCCTGACAATTCCCTTACTGGTGATTGCGATGGGAGACTTATTGCCCGGGCATCCAATCTCCAGCTTGCTCTCTCCAGACCTTCGCACCTGGATCGAACTGATTCTGGCCTCCCCGGTGGCAATATGGGCGGCATGGCCGTTCTACCAGCGGGCTGTTGCTTCGTTCAAAGGATTCAATCTGAACATGTTTACATTGATCGGCCTGGGCGTGTCGGTGGCGTATGGATACAGCTTGATTGCAGCACTCTTTCCGGGACTGTTCCCGGACGCATTTAAGGGTGAAGGCGGGCAGGTGGCGGTTTATTTTGAGGCAGCCGCAGTTATTGTGACCCTGATTCTGCTGGGGCAAGTGCTGGAACTGAGGGCCAGAAGCCGGACGGGTGAAGCAATTCGTCAACTTCTGGGGCTTGCGCCGAAGACCGCCCGTTTAATCCGGGACGATGGTACCGAAGCGGATGTGCCGCTGGAGAATGTCCAGGCCGGTGACCGCCTCCGGGTTCGCCCGGGGGAAAAGATGCCGGTGGACGGAGAAGTGCTGGACGGGGAAAGCTCGGGGGATGAGTCCATGATTACCGGTGAGCCGATT
>CBEUWV010000122.1:0-6104 GCA_965546895.1 uncultured bacterium | reverse complement strand
TGCTGTCAGAGAGACTGGAGGAGAAAGATGGACATGCCGCCCATTGACCGGCAGGATTTGATCCGGATGATTGGTACTGAAAAAGCGGAAGAATTACAAATACTGTACGATAGCGCTTATCAGGTCAAACTCGAGCAGACAGGGAAACAGGTTTACTTTCGAGGCATCATTGAATTCAGTAACATCTGCACAAAGAACTGCTATTACTGCGGGATCCGACGGGAAAATACCGCATTAAACCGATTTTCCATGGCAAAAGACGAAATCCTGGAATGCGCGAAACTTGCCCACGAATATCACTATGGATCTATAGTACTGCAAGCGGGTGAAAGAAATGATCCGGATTTTGTTGATTTCGTGGCGGATGTTGTCCTCCGAATTAAACAAGTGTCGAACAATGAGCTGGGGATTACGCTCTCCCTCGGGGAACAGAGCCAGGAAACATACCGTCGCTGGTTTGAAGCAGGCGCCCACCGCTACCTGATTCGAATCGAAACATCTAACCGTGCCCTGTACCAGTCCCTTCACCCGGAAGACCATGACTTTGACAGACGCCTTGCATGCATCAGCAAACTCAGGGAAATTGGTTATCAAGTGGGAACCGGTGTTATGATCGGCCTGCCGGGCCAGACGGTGGAAGATCTTGCCGATGACATTCTGTTTTTCCGGAAAATGGACGTAGATATGATCGGTATGGGACCCTATATCGTACACCAGGACACGCCGCTGGCCAATAGATCGCTGGAATTCGATCCCTCACGACAGCTCCGGCTGGGGTTGAATATGATAGCTGCCACACGGATTGCGCTGAGGGATGTGAATATCGCTGCCACAACGGCACTTCAGGCTTTAGACCCCCGGGGAAGGGAATTGGGTCTCCAGGCAGGGGCAAACATCATCATGCCCAATATCACCCACACCCGATACCGTTCCAGTTATCAGCTATACGACAACAAACCCTGTCTTGACGAAAACGCCGGACTCTGCCGCGCCTGTCTCAGCCATCGCATTGCCGGCATTGGAGAAGATATCGGTTATGATGAATGGGGCGACTCTCCCCACTTTCACAAACGGGTTTCTGAAAAGAAGTGATGAGTGACAAAAAAAATCAAGTTCGAGTAGAAGACAAGGTTAAGGTTAAGAAGTGATGGGTGATGGGTGATGAGTGACAACAAAAGGCATGGATCGAGCCAATTCCCTTCTGACTCGCACTTTCACTTTCACTCGCACCTTCCCTCACCCTTCTTGCACACAACGCTCTTTACTTTTCCGACGGCTGCTCTATAATGGAATCATGACTAAAAAGAGTGTGCTTACTGTTTTCTGTATCACAGTTCTATTGTTCAGCCTTCTCGGTTTTACCGGTGAAACAGCGCCGATTGCTGTAATCCACGTACCGGATACAATTCAGCCGGTATCTGCACAGTTCATTCTGGATTCGTTGAAAAATGCCAACAGCAATGCAGATGTACACCTTATTATTATCATGCTGGATACGCCGGGAGGTCTGCTCGCCTCCACACGGGACATTACAAGTTCAATTTTTTCTTCCGGAAAGCCCGTTGCCGTTTATGTGCACCCGGCAGGAGCGCGGGCCGGGTCCGCCGGGTTTTTCATTCTGCTTTCCGCTGACTTTGCGGCTATGACACCGGGGACTAACGCCGGGGCCGCCCACCCTGTTTCCGCCATTCCCTTTCTAAATGGAAGCGGAGAGAAAAAGGGAGACAGCGTAATGGAAAGTAAGATGGTGGAAGACACTGCTGCGTTTATCCGGGCAATTGCTGAAAAACGTAACCGTGCGGTAGAACCGGCTGAACTTGCCGTCCGAAAAAGCATCGCGTATTCCGCAAAGGAATGCATGGACAAGAATCTCGTTGATTTTCTGGCATCGTCCACTGAAGACCTGGTTCACCAGATAGCCGCGGCCCACCCTGAACTGAAACTTCCCGCAGACGGCGAAGTGGAAACCATTGATTACCAGTATTCCTTTCGGGAAAAGCTTTTGAGTCGATTGGCTTCTCCGGAACTGGTTTTTCTGTTGCTTTTGGCCGGTGCCATCGGCCTTTTCATTGAAATGAAGACGCCCGGTGCAATTTTCCCCGGTCTGTTCGGAGCGATATGTCTGATTCTATTCTTCTTTTCCACCCGGATTCTCCCTGTAAATTTTGCAGGAGTACTCTTGATTGTATTTGCAATCGTTCTGTTTGTAATGGAGGTCAAGGTGGTCAGTTACGGGTTCCTGACAATTGGAGGTATTGTGTCTATGATTATCGGTTCCGCAATGCTGGTCAAGCATGACCTTCCCGGGATGGGAATTCCCATGGGAATGGTATTCGCCATATCGCTTTTCGTCGCCGTTCTGGTAATTTTCCTGGTTCGCCTTGTTATCAAAGCCCACCTTGTTCAACCCCTGGCCGGGGAAGAAAGCCTCGTTGGCATGGCCGGTTATGCCGTGCGGTCCTTTGATAAGAAGGGAAAGGTTTTCGTAAATGGAGAATACTGGGACGCTGTGACAGCCGAACCGGTGGAAAGACAACAGGAAATAGAAGTTGTTAAAGTCGCAAATATGATTTTGCACGTCAAATCCAAGGAGGAATAAATGCAACCCACTTTTATTGTTATCGTTTTTATCGTCTTGTACCTTGTCAGCTGCATCAAGATTCTGGCCGAATATGAGCGGGGAGTCATTTTCCGCCTCGGTCGCGTTCTCCCCCAGCCCAAAGGGCCCGGAATCATTTTTGTATTTAAGCCTATTGACCGAATGGTCCGGATCAGTACCCGGATTGTCGTGTTGGACGTTCCTTCCCAGGACACGATTACCCGGGATAATGTCTCTCTGAAAGTAAACGCGGTTGTTTATTTTCGGGTACTGCATCCCATCAAGGCGGTAATTGAGGTGGAAAACTATCTGATGGCAACCTCCCAGCTTGCCCAGACCACCCTTCGCAGTGTGCTGGGTCAGGTGGAACTGGACGAACTCCTGTCAGATCGGGAAAAACTGAACATGCACCTGCAGGACATTCTGGACAAGCACACGGACCCCTGGGGAGTTAAAGTAACCGCGGTTGAAGTCAAGTACGTGGACCTGCCGGAAAACATGCAACGGGCCATGGCCAAACAGGCAGAAGCAGAACGGGAAAAGAGGGCCAAGATTATTCATGCGGAAGGTGAATTCCAGGCATCCCAGCAGCTTGCGGAAGCCTCCAAGGTAATGGAAGTATCCGGCATTGCCCTTCAATTGCGCTATCTCCAGACTCTGACAGAGATTGCAACGGAAAAAAATTCTACCATTGTATTCCCGCTGCCGCTTGAAATGCTGGATTTTCTGTTGCAGAATCGAGCAAATAAATAGGACGTTTTTAGATTCCATAGCAATTAAACAGCGGGGCGGCTTAAATCGCCCCGTTTTAATTAAACCGGAGTGCACAAATGGAACGAAAAGGAGAATTCACTGGCATAGATATTCCCGTTCTGATTCAGACTGCAGGAGAGAACCGCATGGATTGTGTTCTGGCTTTCAAGACGGGAAGCAGGACAATCCGACTCTTTTTTGAAAAAGGAAAAATCTCCTTCATTTCCTCCGACAACATGGATGAACGGTTCGGTGAATATCTACTCTACAAAGGAATCATCTCACTGGAACAATACCAGTCCGCATCCGGAATGATTGCCCATGAAAAGAAGAAAATGGGAGACCTGCTGGTGGAACATGGCGCACTGACCTACGAAGAATCTGTAACTTCGCTGAGCCATTACATCCTTGAACTGGGAACTTCCCTGTTTCGGGAAGGCCGCGGAGTTTACGCATTCCTGAAACCGGGTGATCCGGGCAATCTTCCCATGGAACTCTTCATTGACCACCGAAAGCTGATCTATGAAGGGGTTCGTCGGTACAATTTTCTGAGTCTCGTTGTCAACATGATTCCCGACACCGGCAGTCTTGTGGATTTCACAGACAGTGCAGAGCAGATTCTGCGTCATCTGGACACGGATGTGGAAGAGCAATCCATCATGGAATGGATCAACGGGCGAAATACCGTTGCTTCTATTTGCAGTTACAGCTCTCTCACAGAATTTGAGACATTAAAGGTTCTGGCAGGCCTGGGGTACTGTGGATTCATCCAGTTTCACAACCAGTCATCTTCTCAAGTCACCGAGCGGGATATGGAGTATCAGATAGAGGATCTGGTACGCACATACAATGTTGATTTTGAATTCATCTTCCGTTGGCTGAATGAAAAAGGAGATGATGTATTCAGGTCAGTTCACACCGGGGCATTTGATAATCTCGCCGAAGAATACGAAGAAAGAGTCCAGGAACTGGATTTGTACAATTACGGCTTTCTGGATGTAGATGCTTTTTTAAAAAATGTCTTTCCCGTCGCAATGGGTCAACGCCTTCATTTTGCCGAAAACCTGTTGAAAGCAATTCGAAAAGCCCTTATATTGGAAACCGGAAAGGTGCTGGGAAAACCGGCCCTTCAGGAAATGAAAGAAGGATTGGCAAAACATGAAGCAACGGATTGAAACACCTGTTTTTACATGGTTTCTGGTGGCTGCTGTTCTATTCTCCGCTCTAACGTTCCTCCTTGGCATCTGGGTTTGTTCCAACGCACCCCGGGCAGGATATGATTCCGGGGACGATGTGCCCACTGTCGTTGAGCACCCGGAAAATTTGGACATGGACAACACTTTGACGGAGAAGCCGAACCCTCTGAACCAGACATCAACTGCAAATGAGAAACCAGAGCAGTCCAGCCTATCTACACCTGGAAAAACGAAAAAGGTCTCAAAATCGGCAAAAAAGACAAAAAAAACTCAGAACAAAGCAGTTGCGAATAAAGTGACTCAGCGGAAAAAAACCTCCAGAAAAACCGCGCAGACAAAAGCAAAACAGAAAGCAAAATCTACAATCACTTCAAGCAGCCCGTCTGAAAAAATTTACTACATTCAACTCACCGCCACAGCGAACCGTAAAATGGCTGAAAAAATGAAACGGACATATGCCGCAAAAGGCTATAACATGTATCTCATCACGGGCAAGAAACATGGGAGCCTCCTTTATAAAGTGCGAATCGGTGTATTTAAGGACTGGAAAAAAGCCAAGGCAATTGCAGAAAAAATCCGCAGAGAGGACAAATTGAAACCATGGATCATCGCGATGTAACCCGTCTGCCGGACTGGATCCGCAAAGAGCGGATCAGTCTGCGGGAACTGCATGACATGAAAGTTATGCTTCGAGAGCAGCGGCTTCACACCGTGTGTGAATCTGCTATGTGCCCCAACCGGGGGGAATGTTTCAAGAAAGGGACAGCCACTTTCCTTCTGCTCGGTGACATTTGCACGAGAAATTGTGGTTTCTGCAATGTAAAAACCGGGAAACCGGGAAACGTGGACGCAAATGAACCCGGGCGGATAGCGGAAACAGTCCATGAAATGGGCATTAAGTATGCTGTCCTGACAATGGTGAATCGGGACGATCTTTCAGATGGTGGTGCCGAAATTGTTGCGGAAACGGCCAGAAAAATCAAAGAAGTTTCTCCCGGGGCCAAAGTGGAGGCTCTGGTTGGGGATTTCCAGGGGAACAGCGACGCCCTGCAAATCATTTTTGATTGCCCCATTGACGTTTTCAATCATAATATTGAAATGGTGGAACGCCTCTTCCCCCGAATTCGACCAAAAGCCAGTTATCGCCAGTCTCTGGAAATACTGAAGCTTGCATCCAAGAAAACCGGGCTGCCCACTAAATCCGGTTTTATGGTTGGTCTGGGCGAAACAGATGAAGAAATTCAAGTGCTCATGTCCGACCTGTTGAAATCCGGTGTCACCATTCTTACCATCGGCCAGTACCTTCGCCCTTCCGTTCGAAACGTGAAGGTTGCAAAGTACTACACGCCCGAAGAATTTAATGCACTGGCAGAGCAAGGGAAAAGAATGGGATTTGCCCACGTATTTGCCGGAGCCTTTGTCCGAAGTTCTTACATGGCGGAGGAAGTTTTCGGAGCCGTTACCCATGGCTGAAGAAAAAGCCATGTCAGTGGGAAAAGCTCTGAAAGCCTTTCTCATGCTGGTGTTGTCAGCGCCAATATTTTCTCGATGTTTCG
>CBEUWV010000121.1:0-6176 GCA_965546895.1 uncultured bacterium | reverse complement strand
ACAAAAGACAGGGGAAACGAAGAACCAGGTTCAGAGAGACTGGGCTCTAATGAATCCTCTTCGGTCAGAACACTTCTTTTCTCCACTTAAACTTGAACTCAGACTTAAACTTGCCTTCTTTCTTTCACCCCTTAACATTCCGGAGATTATTCCGTACAATGGGTACATATGAAAAAGTGTTGGAATGGAGGGTTCATGAAGAAATCAATCCTGTTTTTTGCCTTTGTCATTATATTGCTGTGTATGGCACAGCCCAGCGCGGCCACGGACAGTCCCACGTGGATGCGCTATCCGGCAATTTCACCGGATGGTACGACGATTGCGTTCAGTTTTCGGGGAAATCTCTATCGGGTAGACGCTGAAGGCGGTGTCGCAGTTCCATTGACATTGGATGCCAGCCATGACTTCATGCCGGTGTGGTCCCATGACGGAAAACAGATTGCCTTTGCGTCAGACCGGCACGGCAATTACGATGTTTTTGTAATGCCATCCGATGGTGGCGCCGCCACCCGGTTAACCTATCATTCCGCAGGTGACTTCCCTTCTGATTTTACGCCGGACGGGAAGGCGGTTATCTTCAACTCTTCCCGGGTGGATGCCCCGGATTCCCGTCTGTTTCCGACCGGAGCATTGTCCGAACTGTACCAGGTTTCCATCACCGGCGGTACACCGCGGCAGCTTTTGACAATTCCCGCAGAAAAGACCCGGTTTTTCAAAGACGGCAATCGCATTATTTATCAGGACAAGACCGGGGTTGAGGGGCAGTGGCGAAAGCACCATGTCTCTTCAGTCGCCCATGATCTCTGGGTCGCCGACCTCACAAAAAGCAGCTTCAAGCGCCTGACAACCTTTCCTGGAGAGGACCGAAACCCGATGCTGTCGGGAGATGAAAAGACTGTTTATTTTCTCAGTGAAAGAAGCGGCACGTTCAATGTGTACAGCATGCCCCTGGATGAATCCGCCAAACCGAAGCAATTGACAAACTTCCAAGGGGACCCGGTTCGATTTTTATCAAAGACAGACGCCGGAACTCTCTGCTTCGGTTTTAAGGGCGAAATCTATTCAATGAAACCCGGAGAAGCCGCGAAAAAAGTCGCGATTCGGATTCAGGAGGACCCCGCAGGGACCGGTAATGACCTCCTGGACGTTGGGAAAGCCACTGATTTTGGCGTCTCCCCCAATGGAAAAGAAATCGCCATCATTTTTCGTGGTGATGTGTTTGCCGTTTCGGTGGAAAGTGGAACCACCCGCCAGATTACCCGGACAGCCGGAGCGGAACGGGATGTCAGCTTCAGCACGGACGGCAAGACGATTCTCTACTCATCTGAACGAAATGGGAGTGTCAATATTTATCAGAGCAAACTCCGGCAACCGGATGAAAAATATTTCTTCAATGCAACACTTTTTGATGAGACCCCGGTTCTGGAAACACCAAAAGACACGTCCATGCCCCGATTTTCTCCCGATGGAAAAGAAGTGGCATTCATTCAGGAAAAGACAATACTGAAAGTGCTGAATCTTGCATCCGGTAAGGTACGAACAATACTCCCCGGCAAGTACAATTTTTCCTACACCGACGGAGACCAGTGGTATGACTGGTCTCCGGACGGGAAATGGTTTCTGGTTGAGTTTCAGAACACCACGTATTTCAGCTCGGAAATGGGACTGGTCCCCGCTGAAGGAGGGAAGGCCCCGATCAACCTTACCAACAGCGGATTCAGTGATGTGGGCTCAACATGGATGGCGAAGGGCAGCATAATGCTCTGGTTTTCAAACCGGGATGGGCTCCATTCTCTGGCCAGCACCGGCAGGAGCCAGATGGATGTGTACGCCCTTTTTGCCACGAAAAAGGCTTTCGATCGGTTCAAGCTCACAAAAGAAGAGATGGAATTGGTAAAAGAAGCAGAAAAAGAGGCAAAAAAGGAAGAAAAGAAGCAAAAAAACGACAAAAAGTCTAAAAAAGAAGAGAAAAAGAAGGAAATTAAGCCAATTTTGATCGATTTTGACGGTTTAGCAGACAGAAAGGTCCGGCTAACTGAGCAGTCGGCTTTCCTCTCCGGCGCCGTTGTCACACCCGATGCTGAAAAGCTGATTTATATGGCGAAATTCGAGAAAACATATGAACTCTGGGTAACAGACCTGCGGGAACACAAGACCAAGGTTCTGGCCCACCTTGGAAGCCGGAGCGGTGGAGACTTGAAATTGGGACCAAAAGGAAAGTATGTGTTTGTACTGGCCTCGGGGAAAATCACCCGAGTAGACAGTAAGTCCGGCAAGACAAAAACCATTTCACCCAAGGGAGAAATGGTGCTGGACAGGCAGGCGGAACGAAAAGCCATGTTCGATCATGTGTGGCGTGAGATTCAAAAACGTCTCTACCGTGACGCGCCATTGAAAAATAACCGGTGGGAAACGCTGGGAAAAGAGTATCGAGCTTACCTTCCCGACATCAGCAACAATTATGATTTTGCCGAAATGCTCAGTGAACTGCTGGGAGAACTCAACGCGTCCCACACCGGCTGCCGGTATTACGCCATGGATCCCAAAGGCGATCAGACCGCGTCGCTGGGCCTCCTGTTTGACAACAAGTACACCGGAAAGGGGTTGAAAGTAGAAGAAGTACTGGAAAAAAGTCCTCTGGACAGGGCAGACACCCGCATTGCTCCCGGCATCGTGATTGAAAAAATCAACGGTGTATTGCTCTCCCCCTCTATTAATGTAAACCAGCTTTTAAACCGAAAAGCGGGAGAGAAGGTGTTGTTGTCCCTGTTTGACCCGGCAGGCAAGAAGCGGTGGAATGAAACGATAAAACCGGAATCACGGAGACAGGCATCGCAGCAGCTCTACCACCGCTGGGTGAAACGAAATCGGGAAGAAGTGGATCGTCTCTCCAAAGGCCGCCTCGGCTACGTGCACATTCGCAGCATGAGCGACAGCAGTTATCGGGAGCTCTACAGCGAAGCACTGGGGCGCATGTCAGACAAAGAAGCACTTGTTGTGGATACCCGCTTCAACGGAGGCGGTGACCTCGTGGATGACCTTGTCACATTCCTGAACGGGAAAAAGTACATGAGCTTCAAGCCGCCGCGTCAGGGCACTGTCGGCCAGGAATCCCATGACAAATGGACAAGGCCCTCTGTTGTGATTGCCTCTGAAGGGAACTATTCCGATGCCCACTGCTTTCCATGGGCCTACCACGAGCTGAAGCTGGGAAAAATAGTCGGCATGCCGGTCGCCGGTACCTGCACTTTTGTGTGGTGGGAAAGGTTGCAAGATAGATCTCTGGTGTATGGTATCCCCAACATGGCGGTGGACAGCAACGCGGGCAAACCCCTTGAAGGTGACCAGCTGGAACCGGACATAAAGGTGATGAACGAACCGGCCCTTGTCAGCACCGGACGGGACCAGCAGCTGGAAACCGCTGTGGAAGTGATGCTTTCGGAGTTAGATGGGAAGAAGTGATGGGTTAAGTAAAAGGCAAGTTTAAGTTTAAGTTAAGACAAGAACCAGAAAAGGCAGGGAATTGATATTCCCTGCTTTTTTTATTCTGCACTATCCACTATCCACCATCCACTATCCACGCGGACCATCGGTCCGCTTCCAATTCCCTGCTTTTTTTCTGCCTCGCACACGCACTTTCTGCCTCCTACTCCTACCCCAACTCCTACTGCTTTACAGTCTTTTCGTTGAAAAGACTGTAAAGAGTAGCGGCAACTGAAGTGGATAGATTCAGAGAATTTACATGGCCCCGCATGGGAAGGGTGACAATGTGGTGGCTTTTTCTCAGGAGTGCACGGGAAATCCCTTCGCCCTCGCTACCAAAAATAAAAAGGTTGTGAGTGGAAAGGTGTGCATTTGCATCATTCAGCGAAATGGCATCCACACCGTTTTCCACGGAAAAGACAGTAAAATCAGCTTTCAACAGTTGTTCCGTGGTTCCGGCCAGGGATTTGGACCGGATGATGGGTACATGGGCTGCTGCTCCTGCCGAGGTCTTGAAGACCGTAGAAGTTACGCCAGTTCCAAACTTTTCTCCGATAATAACAGCATCCATGCCGGCACCGTCACAGACCCGGATGACGGCACCGAGGTTGTGGGGATCGTTGACTCGGTCCAGCATCACGAGGTTTACCTGCGGTTTTGACAGCGCCAGAATGGACGTTTCGCTTTCGTAGGGGAATTCGCCAATCTCAGCTGCTATCCCCTGATGGGACGAAGTACCGGTCAGTTTCCCGATAAAATCCCGGCTCTTACGGAAAACCGGCACTCCCCTGGACTCAAATCCCAGCTTCTTTGTACTGAAATAGATAGCTGAGATGTGTATCCGGTTCGACACAAGGCTTTCCCGGACCGGGTTGACGCCGTATATGATCATTTTCCAAAAACCTCAAGGAATTTCCGGCAGCGTTCCGGAATGGATATGAGTTTCGGGATTTCGGTGCCGGACAGGAGCACCGGGACCATGACATCCAGTTCCGGCCCGGAAAGTGCTCCGGTCAGAAGTGCCCTGAGCGGATGGAAGAGTTCTTTCCCTTTGAATCCATCTTCTTTAATTGACATGGCGGCTTTCCAGAAGCTTTCAGGAGTCAGTTCTTTCACAGCAAGGATCCGCTCAGACATCAATCGCCCGGCAGTGAGATGGGCTTCTTCGGCGAAAAATGTCTCCATTTCTTCATTTCCCTTCAATTCGTAGTGGAACAGGAATTGCAACCGCTCTCCCAGTTCGGACAGGAGAACCATTTTATTCTTTTCCATGTTCAAGGCTGCCTGTATCCAGGGATTGTGAGCATCCACCATGGAAGATAGAAATGGAAATGCCTTTACCAGGAAGGGGGCTCCAACTTCCAGGAGCTGCTCATCTGTCAGTTTACGAAGGTGAATGCCGTTGAGCCACTTGAGCTTATCCATATCAAATACCGCTGGGCTGTTGTTGATTCGCTTCACAGAGAAAGCTTTGATTAGTTCAGGAGTTGTGTATTCTTCCCGGTCTTTTCCTTCGTTCCATCCCAGAAGCGCGAGGTAGTTGACCATGGCTTCCGGTAGAAAACCTTCTTCCTCAAATTGGCCCACCGAGGTAGCACCGTGGCGTTTGCTCAGTTTGCTTCGATCCTGACCCAGAATCAATGATGCGTGGGCAAACTTCGGTGCCTTCCAATTGAAGGCCTCATAGATCATGAGCTGGCGCAGGGTGTTGGGGAGATGTTCCTCTGCCCGTACAACATGGGAAATTTCCATCAGGTGGTCATCCACCACCACACAGAAATTGTACACCGGCATTCCATCGGACCTGAGGACAATGAAGTCCCCCAGGGTGCCCGGTTCCCAGTGTACCGCGCCCCGAATCATGTCATAAACGGTGTAGTCCTTGTCCGGAACTTTGAAGCGAATGGTAAACGGTACGCCGGCTGACATCTTTTCTTCAATCTCAGCCTCACTGAGCCGAAGACAGGTACCGTCGTAGTGGGGAGAGCTGTTTTCCGCTTCCGCCTTTTCACGTTTTGCCGTCAGTTCCGCGTCGGTGCAGAAACAGCGGTAGGCTTTTCCTTCCGTCAAAAGTTGCTCCGCGTAGCTCCGGTAGATTTCCATTCTTTCAGACTGGCGGTAGGGACCAAAACCACCGCCGATTTCCGGCCCTTCATCCCAATCCATCCCCAACCATTTCAAATCATGTTTGACCATCTCTTCAGATTCCAGGGTGGATCGCGCCTGGTCGGTGTCCTCAATTCGAAGAATAAACTTGCCGCCGCGGTTCCTTGCGTACAGCCAATTAAAAAGCGCTGTTCTTGCCCCCCCCACATGGAGGTGCCCCGTGGGGCTTGGAGCAAAACGAACGCGAACAGGTTTTTGATTCATTATTCCCTCTTTCAACTTTTTTTGACGGTTCATGATACCAGAAAACGACCAGAAGGGGTGATGGGAGTAGCGTCCTTTCGGACGCGTGGATGGTGAATGGTGGATAGTGAATGCTTCCTGAAGGCTGGGAATACCAACTCTCTGTCTTTCCTTTCTGTCGCGCACTCGCACTTTCACTCCGGCCAGAGGCCGGCCACTGCCTCTTGACTTGAGCAGAAAACAGGTGTACTTTTTCCAAATAGCTTCACAGTTTAGTATGGAATTATAAAGGGGGGTATTGAGATGAAAAAATTAACATTGATTTTAGTCACAGTTGCACTGAT
>CBEUWV010000120.1:0-6188 GCA_965546895.1 uncultured bacterium | reverse complement strand
AGGATAGGATAAGTGGCAGGTCATTCTCTACTGAAATATGAAGGCAAAAGAAAATAGTACTTGACAGATCCCAGAAGCACCAATATAGTTGGTTGTAGAACCAAGGAGGTTGGTGCAATGCTGGAGCCACTTTTTGAATCACAATTAAAGGAAAGGATCCTGTTCTATGTGTGGAAGAATCCTGATTCCTACTCAAATGAAATTGCGCGCAATTTTAATACCCACTTGTATGGTGTGCAAAACCAGTTGAAAAAACTGGAACAGGGGGGCGTGGTGGTCAGTCAGTTGAAGGGACGAGTGCGATTGTTTCGTTTGAATCCACGATATGCCTTCCTCAGCGAATTGAACCAATTACTTGAGAAGGCTTATGCCTTTCTCTCCAACGAGGAACAGCAACTCTACTACGTAAAACGCAAACGGCCCCGAAGAACAGGTAAGTCCTTATGAGTCAGATCAAAGGGATGTCATTAGAAGAACTTGCAGCTTTCGTGAGTTCTCATCTGGCTTCCAAGGGTATTTCAGTTGTGTTGACAGGCGGGGCTTGCGTAACGATGTATACTGAGAACAGGTATCAGTCCATGGATATAGATCTGGTGAACATGGATGGGGTTGCCATGAGGATCATTGTAAAAGCGATGGCAGAGATCGGATTCTATGAAAAAGAGCGCATGTTTGCTCATCCTGAAACGGAGTTCACTGTGGATGTGCTCGCTCCTCCACTGAGCCTTGGATCTTCCTCAGTTCATGAGATTGCGGAAAAGAAAGTGGGGCAGTACCATGTTCGTCTACTCAGTGTTTCAGACAGTGTTTGCGACCGACTTGCGGCGTGGTTTTTCTGGGATGATGAACAGGCTTTGCATCAGGCATTGATGATCTGTGAGAACGGTGGAGTTGATTTGGATGTCGTTGAAAAATGGGCAGACTCCGAAGGGGAGCTCCAGAAGTTTAAAGGATTCATAGAAATCCTGAAATCAAAGGGAAATTAGAATCAAAAAAAACGCCGGCTGAACGGCCGGCGGCTTATGACACTTGGGTGGAATTGAGATGAATCCGGACTATTCCGGTTTCTCCTTCATTTCTTTCTTCTCCTTCATCATCTTTTCTTCCTTCATTTGTTTCTTTTTCATCTTCATTTGGAATTTTTCATACTTCTCAGTGTATTTCTTGACGTGCATGTCGATGAGCTTTTGCGGATAGGGGGTGAGTTCAACGTTCATGAGCACCGATTTCCTGTCAGTGTGATAAAATGGCCGGGTTATGAAATGGGTGATTGGTGTTACTGGGGCAAGCGGCTTGCGGCTTGCCCATACATTTTTACAAGTGCTGAGTGAGAATCCGAACAATGCGTTTGAGCGGCTCTTTCTTGTGGTGTCGAAAAACGCGGAGAAGGTGGCTGCGGCGGAAGGCTCGGATTTTGATCCGGTAAGTTACGGCGAACAGTTTGAAGTGCTGGCTCCGGAGGATTTTTCCGCGCCAATTGCAAGCGGTTCGTTCGATCTGGACGGTATGGTGGTGATTCCGGCTTCCATGAGTTCTCTGGGAGCCATGGCGTCCGGGTTCGGAACGAACCTGATCCACCGTTCAGCAGATGTTTGCATGAAGGAAGGACGGCGGTTGATTCTGGTACCCCGGGAAACGCCGTTTTCGCTGATTCATCTGGAGAATATGACCAGACTGAAGCGGGCAGGGGCGGACATTGTGCCCTTTATTCCGTCCTTCTACAATAAACCCGGATCCGTTGAGGATATGATGCGGTTTTTCTCAATCCGTCTCCTGGACGTGATGGGTGTGCATGTGCCGGGGAAGAACCGTTGGGGAGAAGTTTAATTGAAACGACTGGCTGAAGTTCTTCGAATGATAAAGTTTGAGCATACCCTGTTTGCGCTTCCCTTTGCATTTATGGGCATGCTGTTTGCTGCCGGTGGTTGGCCTGGCTGGAATTTATTGCTTCTGGTGACGCTGGCAATGGTATTTGCCAGGAGCGCGGCAATGGCTTTCAATCGACTGGTGGATGTGGATGTAGATGGCGAGAATCCCAGAACAAAAGACCGCTCTTTACCCGCGGGGCGCCTGAACAGGCGATTTGTGACGGTTTATGTTGTTGTTAACAGTGCCGCTTTTATCGTGGTCTGCGGGTTTATTAACTATCTTGCACTGATATTGTCGCCGGTGGCGCTGGCAATTGTGTTGCTTTATTCCTACACGAAGCGGTTCACTTCCTTCTCACACCTTGTGCTGGGGCTGGGCCTGGCGATTGCGCCCACCGGGGGCTGGATTGCGGTGACAGGCCAATTCGCAGTGCCGCCGCTCCTGTTGTCTTCAGCGGTAGTTTTCTGGGTGGCGGGTTTTGATGTACTGTATTCCCTTCAGGATGTTGAGTTTGATCGGACAAAGGGTCTGTATTCCATTCCCGCCCGGGTTGGGACCGGATGGTCGCTGGTTTTGTCCAGGAGCTTTCATCTGTTGACATTCATATTGCTGGCGGGGTTTTCACTGGCCATTGGCGCGGGTTTCTGGTTTAACATCGGTGTCGGAGCTTCCGCCCTGCTGCTGATCTACGAACACCTGTTAATTTCTGCCGATGATTTGAGCCGGTTGAATGCAGCCTTTTTCACCGTAAATAGTTTTGTTTCGATTCTTTTGCTTGTTTGTACAATTCTAAAATTCGCGGTTTGAGGATGGTATGAAGTTTATAGATGATTTTCTGATTGAAATTGATAAGAAAGTGGCAGATAGAGAGCGGATTTCGGAAGCCGAAGCTGTACGCTTGTTTGAAACGGACGATCTGACCGGGCTTGGCCGGGTCGCAAATCGCGCCAACACTATGAAGAACGGGGATCGGGTGTTTTTCAACATCAACCGACATGTAAACCCCAGTAATCTGTGCGTCAATCATTGCCAATTCTGCGCCTTTTACCGGAAGAGTGCGGATGAGATGGGGGCCTATGAGCAGTCAATTCCTGAAATCCTGGAAAAACTGAAGGGCGATGTAAAAGCGGGGGCTACCGAGGTCCATATCGTGGGCGGCCTGCATCCGACCTGGCAGTTTGAAAATTATGTTGAGATTGTCCGGGAGATTCACAGCCACTATCCGGGTCTTCATATCAAGGCGTTTACATGCGTGGAGATTGACCATTTTTCCGCGATTTCCGGCAAGTCACTGGATGAGATCTTTGATGTCTTGAAGAAAGCAGGCCTTGGCTCCATGCCGGGAGGCGGAGCTGAGGTTTTCAGCCCGAGGGTTAGAAAGAAACTCTGCGCCAAAAAGATTTCCGGTGAGCGCTGGCTGGAGGTTGCGGAAAGGGCCCATCGTTCGGGCTTGAAGTCCAACGCCACTCTGCTTTACGGCCACATTGAAACGGTGGAAGAACGGATTGACCATTTGTCGAAACTCCGGCAACTGCAGGATAAAACCGGTGGATTTCAGGCGTTTATTCCGTTGAGCTGGCACAAAGAGGGGACAGAGCTGGAGAATCTCCTGTCCATCCCGGGCGCTACGGGACTGGATGATCTGAAGATGATTGCAGTGTCCCGGATTTTCCTGGACAATTTTGAACATATCAAAGCGTACTGGGTGATGCTGGGGAAGAAACTGGCCCAGACGGCCCTGTGGTTTGGTGCCAATGATCTGGATGGAACCGTAGTGGATGAACGGGTAACATTCATGGCCGGGGGAAAAAGTGATCGTTTTGCAACTATGGATGAAATTATCCACCTGATCCGCTCCGCCGGCCGGGTACCGGTTGAACGGAGCACTTTGTATGAGCCGTTGAAAATCTGCTGAGAATTGAGATATGGCAAAACTGTACAATATTCTGTCCACACTTACATTTCCATTTCTGAAAAAGAAGCTGAGAAAGCGCTTTGGAGAGGACTATATCCAGGCAAGGCTGTGGCAGACACCCCCCGCGAAAGGCCGGTTTGATTATCTGATACACGCCGCGTCAGTAGGTGAGCAGAATGTGGTTGCGGGCGTGGTAACGGAGCTTTCCCGGAGGGGATTCCGCATACTGCTGACCGCGGCCACGGACACCGGGCTGGCTCAGGCTGAGAAACGCCATGGGGACAGAGAAAATGTGACGACATGCTATCTTCCCTTTGATCTTGCAGGGCCGGTGAAGCGCTTATTCGATGCGGTTCAGATTGACAAACTGGTGCTGGTTGAAACGGAATTGTGGCCAAGGTTGATTTTGACGGCAAAGGCGGCCGGGGCGAAAATTATTCTAATAAACGGTCGTATATCAGATGATGCATTTAAGAATTATCTTCGCTTTTCCCGTTTTCTGAAGGATGTACTGGGCACCATTGACAGTTGCCTGGTGCGCTATGCATTGGATAAAGAACGCTTTCAGGCTCTGGGTGTTGCGGCAGAACGGGTTCGAGTCTGCGGTAACCTGAAGCTGTCTTCCTGGCCGGATGCCTCACCTGTATCCCTTAAAGCGGATAATCCGGTGATGGTGTTCGGTTCCACCCGGGACGGGGAAGAGGAAAGGATTCTGGAAGAAATGAAAGACGACATGATGAAGGGCAGGCCGATCCCGGTTTTCGCGCCCCGGCATGTGGAACGGGCGGATGAGGTAGAAAAACTGTTGATTGAGGAGGGATTTGACATCGTTCGTTCCAGCGGCCGGGAAAAGTTTGAGCTGGCACCGGGCCAGGCTTTGCTGGTGGATGAAACCGGGCGGTTGTTGTCATTTTACGCTGCTTCTGATGTCTGCTTTGTGGGTGGATCTCTCGTACCCATGGGGGGACAGAACTTTGTGGAGCCTTTTTTCTTTGGAAAACCGGTTTTCACCGGCAACAGTCTTTCAAATTTTCTCGATATTCTACCGGTGTTTGAACCATTCATGACCATTGTGGAGACGCCACGGGAACTGGCTTTCACGCTGGATGCCTTTTTTTCATCCCCTGAAGTGTTTGAGAAGAAGGCCAGAGAAGGTGAAGCAAGGCTGGAAGGAGAAAAGGGCGCGTTGATCTGTGTGCTGGAGGCGTTAATATGATAAAAAGCCGAATACTGAAAATTGTTATGTTGCCACTTTACCTGTTGTACTGTCTGGCGGTGAAGGTACGAAATTGCATGTATGACAAGGGTTGGTTGAAGATCCGGAAGCTGTCGGCTTTAGTTGTGTCGGTGGGAAATGTCACTGTGGGTGGGACGGGAAAAACTCCCACAGTTATTGCGTTGGCAGAGGGGCTGGCAAAAGCCGGACTTAAGAGTTCCGTGTTGAGCCGGGGGTATCACCGCAGAAATGAAAAAGAAATTCTCCAGGTGACGGGAAATTCAGAGCCTGAGCTTTGCGGCGATGAACCGGTGTTGATTGCACGGAGACTTGAAGATAGTGCTACTGTATGGGTGGGGAAGAACCGCTTTGAGACCGGAATCCGGGCGTTAGAAAAGAGTGAAAGGGACGTTGTCCTTCTTGACGACGGCTTTCAGCACCGGAAACTGCATCGGGATGTGGATATCGTGCTGGTGGACTGTACTGCTCCGGCAATCAGGAGCCGTCTGATTCCGTATGGGATCCTTCGGGAACCGTTTAAAGGGATTGGGCGTTCAGACGTGATTGTGTTAACGAGAAGCCGATTTCTGCCGGATCTGGAGCCATTGAAGCGCGAGATTGAGCAGATAAATCCGGGCGCGTATGTTACAAGGGCAGATTTGCAGGTTTCCGGGTTCCTGGATGTTTCAACCGGTAAAATGATAGAGACGGAGGATTTGAGAGGAAAACGTGTAGTGGCGTTTTCCGGTATCGGAAGCCCTCTTTCATTCAAAGCGGAATTGATTACGGCTGGGGTTGAAGTGCCGCGGGCATTCGGATTTCCGGATCACGCGGTACCGTCACCGGCAAGGCTGGCAAAGGTAAACGCTGTTGCCTTGGATGAAGAAGTAGAGTATATTGTTACAACCGAAAAGGACTGGGTAAAGCTGGCAGGTGAATCGATTGAAGCTCTCCAGTTACCGTTACTGGTCTGTAAGGTGGAACTGATAATTGAAGGGATGGAAAGAATTCTTGCCATGATTGAGGAGAAACACAATGCCGAAAGAACTCATCAAGAAAATTGACCGTGAACTGAAAGAAATGGAATATGAATTGACTCAGGAGCTTCCCAAAGAAATCCAGCGGGCTGCCGCGATGGGCGATTTGTCCGAGAATGCGGAATATGAAGCTGCATTGGCAAAACAACAG
>CBEUWV010000119.1:0-6197 GCA_965546895.1 uncultured bacterium | reverse complement strand
TTCTCTGGAAGCATGGTGTTTGAATCAACAGAGCCCCTGGCGGGCAGCTATATCATCCTGGCCAGTGACGAGGACAGCGGCACACTTGCTGCGGACGGGCATCTTCAGTCTTCCATGTTTAAGATGGCACCTGAAATGTGAAGCACTGAATCTGTAACGTTCTCACAGTCTAAGCAATTGTTCCCTGTGATACAATGACCGGGATTTGCAACAATACATTTTCGTGCTAATCCGAATCTATGACGGATTGGGATAGAAAAGGAAGACAAAATGGTTTTCAATCGCGATTCAAAAAAGGAACTGTCAACTCTCCGCTCTCAGGTCAAAATGTTGAAGAAATCACTGGACGAGCTTTCCGTCCTCAACGATATTGCCACTGCTATCAGCTCAACACTTTCACTGGACGACGTGCTGGATCTCATCACCAAGAAATGTGTCCAGCATATTGATGTGGAACAGGCAGCCGTATTTCTTGTGGATAAAACCGGAGAAGATGACGCGCTGAAGACACGGGTACGCCACTCCCGCACTACACAGAAATTTGTCCAGTTCCGGCTGGATGATCAGTTAACCGGATGGATGCTGGCCCACCGGAAACCGCTGATGCTCAATGACACCACTGAAGAAGATGTCTTCCTCTCCCCAACCCTTCGCAAGCACAACATCAACAACCTTCTGGCCATCCCGCTGATTGTCAGGGGCGAAATTACCGGTTTGATCGCTTTGTTCAATAAGAAGAATGACCGGAAATTCAGTGAAAGTGACCAGGGCCTCTTGACCGTAATTGCTTCTGAATCGGCACAAATCATCGAAAGCAGCCGACTCTGGGAAGAAGAACGGAAACTGATTCATCTGCAGGAAGAACTCAAGACTTCCGAACGGATTCAAAGAAGCCTGTTACCGGCCACCGTTCCGGCCCTCGATCTCTACGACATCAGCGTCAACATGATCAGCGCCAAAGAAATAGGCGGAGATTACTACGACTTCATCCAGACCGGCCCAGACAAGTGGGTACTTTGCGTGGGAGATATTTCCGGCAAAGGGCTCCCGGCAGCTCTTCTTATGGCAAATCTTCAGGCCACGGTCCGCGGAGAGTCCCTGTATGGACATCCGGATGTCTGCGTACGACTCGCCGGTATTAATCGTCGATTTTTCAACAACACCACACCGGAAAAATATGCCACTCTGTTTTACGGAACGCTGGATCTTAGTGAGAACAGCTTTGAATTTGTAAACGCCGGCCACAATAAGGGCATTATCATGTCGCCGGAAAAAGCACCTGCCCTCCTTTCAACCAACAACATGGCGGTTGGATTCTTTGAAGATTCCGAGTTCAATAAAAAGACAGTCCCGATGACCCCCGAAAGCATTCTCGCCATCTACTCAGACGGCATTACCGAGGCGCTGAACGAACAGGGAGAAGAGTTTGGTATGGATCGTCTTATTCAACAATTGAACTCTCACGCAAATGCTTCCGCAGAAAGCATTACAGATTCCGTTTTTTCGGCTGTCCAGTCCTTTGCAGGGGCGGCACCACAATATGACGACATGACTCTCATGATTGTGAAACGCTTAGGAAGACAATGCTGAGATTGAACAACCAGAAAGGTTAAGTTAAGAAAAGATACAATGGGTGATTCCCTACTTTCACACACTCGAACTTACACTTGCACTTACACTCGTCCGCGTGCCGTCCTGACTTGACCGAAGAAGTGATTTCAGGGACAATGCAATGGGAAGCCCTTCCGCAACAGGGTTCAGGAGTAAATATGGATGAACACATTGCGCAGACTATTGAAAAAAAATTGGGGTATTGTTTTCGCAACAGGGAGCTCCTTGAACAGGCCTTTACCCACCGCTCTTACGCCAACATTCAGAAAAGCATTCAGCACAATGAACGGCTGGAATTCCTTGGAGACAGCGTACTGGGATTGGTAATCGCAGAAGACCTGTATCGGCGTTTCCCCGAAGAAACAGAAGGAGCCCTGAGCAAAATCAAAGCCTTCATGGTTCATTCCGATGTTCTGGCCAGCATTACAGGAAAGCTGGATCTGCAACGGTACCTTTTAGTGGAGAAAGGGGAAAAGGAGATCCAGAACAATCGGAAAATAAAAGAAAATCTTCTGGAAGCCGTCATTGGTGCAGTGTATCTGGATGGCGGCATTCTTGCCGCTGAAACATTGATCAAAAGCCTCTTTAATCAAGCCGATTACCGGATAACAGACCCGAATCAAGCTGTTTTTGACCATAAAACCCGGCTCCAGGAAGTATTCCAGGGCCTGGGCCTGCTACCCCCTGATTATGTTTTGCTTGAGCGGCAGGGACCCGTGCATGATGCGGTTTTCGTCGTGGAAATGCGTTTTCAAGGTGTCCCACTGGCCACAGCTACGGGCCGATCCAAGAAAGAGGCGCATCAGAACTGCGCTGCAAGGGTGCTGGAGCAAACTGATAATGGGAAAAACCTGAAGTGGTTCCTCCATGAAGCTGATCCCAATTTTTCTTCCTGAAAAAAGTTGCCCCTTTCATTGCGCTTTCTGCAATGTCCGCACGGCCAACGGAGAAAATGCGCCAATCAATTCTCCCGGGGACGTACAGGAGAAAGTTGAAACAGCACTGGGCACATTGGCAGTTTACCACCCGGACGAATCAGTCGAAATTGCTTTTTTCGGGGGCACCTTTACAGCCGGAGATCCGGAACTGATGGCCTTGTACCTGAAGCAGTGCGCCCCTTTCATCGAAAGGAACAGAGTTTCAGGAATTCGAGTTTCCACCCGTCCGGACTGTGTGAATGAAAAAATCATCTTCCTCTTGAAGGAACATGGGGTAACCACGGTGGAGTTGGGTGTGGAATCATTTGACGACAGGGTGCTACGCAGTCTGAAGCGCGGACACTCTGCAGAAACTGCGATCCATGCTGTAGGGCGTCTCCAATCCAGTGGGTTCACAACGGGAATTCATCTCATGACCGGATGCCCCGAAGAAACAGAGGCCTCCTTTCAAGAAACTGTATTTACAACGATGGAGTTGAAGCCGGATACTGTGCGACTCCATCCCTTACTTGTCCTGGCAGATACGGAACTGGTAAAAACAGGCTATGAGGCGCCCGGTTGCGAAGAAACGTTGAACCGTCTGGCAATGGCAACATACTGCATGGAGAGCGTCGGAATTTCTGTCATTCGAATTGGCCTGCAACCCACCGATTCCCTGACCCGACCGGGACAAGTCCTTTCGGGTTGCTTCCACGCGGCGCTGCGCCACCGGGTAGTTTCCCGGATTTACCAGCGCTTCTTCAAGAAGATCAACCTGCAATCACAATCTTCCCTGACTGTTGCCAACAGTCACCTGTCCTATGCAGTTGGATTCAGACGGGAAAATGCTGCTACGTTTCCACACCTGCAATTCGAAGGTGACGAATCCGTTGAACCCTGGGATGTCCTTGTAAATGGATCGTGTTATCATATGCTGACGGAGGGCTTGTATGAAATTGATCAACTTTCTAAGAAATAATCTGTTATTGATTCTGCTGACAATCCTTATCGGTGGGTCTGCCTTTTATTTTCTTGTACTTCACCCGAAATTCAGGGTCACCCACGCACCGAAGCTCCTGAAAGCCGTTGTTGTAGTCAAAACCAACAAACTGGACTATGCCACAAATGATCGGCTGATTGTTACGCCGGATGACGACCCGGTCCTGCAGGCGGTGGTTATCGCGAATCAAGATGGGGACAGCGAGCCTACATATTTTTCCGTGAGCAAACACCTGAAAATTGACGGTAAGATGATACCGGAAGAACGCATTCAGCCCTGGGACACGTTCAAATGGAAGGAAGTCCGGATCTTGTGGTTCAA
Source organism: uncultured bacterium (assembly GCA_965546895.1). Taxonomy (GTDB): domain Bacteria; phylum Acidobacteriota; class Holophagae; order Thermotomaculales; family Thermotomaculaceae; genus UM-FILTER-49-7. The sequence goes on along the minus strand of CBEUWV010000119.1, from coordinate 2,348 downwards.
AATTGAACCCATCATCAGGCCCGGGAAAACCAACGAGCCTTTTTCTTATCAGAATGTGGAATACAAAAGCCAGTTTCAGTACAACTGGCCACTCCAGTGGACTCACAAACTGGACGTAAATGGATTTGCCAATACTTACCCCCGCCAGAACTTCGGTTTCATGCGCTTTCGCATTCGGGCGGAAATCAAAGAGAGTATTGTCAATGTGGTTCAAAAATGCTATTCCCCCGGAACGGACCAGGTAGACGCCGCCAATATCATCTCCGACAGGGTTTTTGGAATCCAGTATGCGCCGTCCAGAACACCCTTCGGCTACGCCGTTTCATTGTTCAATCTGGCCTATGTGCCCAGAATCGACTATTCATCATTTCAAAACGTACAAAATCCACTGGCTCTGCGGATCGCAGTGGATAGCGTATCCTATTTCACCGAAGCCATGAAAATGGCCGGTTATTCTGAAATTGTACAGGGAGACATTGCCACCCTTCGAAAACATGTTCATATCATCCTGAAAGATGCCCATCTCGATAAAAAGAAAGGCTATTATCTCGACGAAAAAGGAAAACCCATCGAAACCGCAAGATTAAAAAAGGGCATGTTCATAATGGACCGGAAACGAATCGGAATGTATGCCGGAGAAGGCAGTTTTGAGGTGGGAAAACTCCATGTACTGACGCCTGACGACCGTGTCCTGTATGCACCGGGATTACCTCTGTACTACGAAGAATTCGGCAGTTATTTTGAGGGCCCCTTTTCCATCGGAGAGTTTCATTGAAACGAAGCGACTTCAATTACAAGCTCCCGGAACAACTCATTGCCCAGGAACCCATGGAACCCCGGGACCATTCCCGGATGATGGTACTGAATCGGGAAAAACAGGAGATTTCCAGCCATATTTTTAAGGAAATCCTGGACTTTATCCCGCCGGATACAATGCTGGTAGTCAATGACACCAAAGTATTCCCCGCCCGGCTGCATCTGGAAAAGTCGGAGACAGGGGCCAAAATTGAGGTATTTCTCCTGAAACAACTGGATGAAAAAGCCAGAAACTGGCGGGCCCTGATCCGGCCGGCAAAACGTGTGCGAAAGGGAACCATTCTAACATTTCCAAATGGTTCCGCTGTGGAAGTCACAACGGTACTGGAAGCCGGCATTCATGAAATCCTTTTTGACTCGAAAGACCCATTTGAGATAATCAACCATTTCGGAGAAACCCCGCTTCCCCCCTACATCAAGCGGCAGGCTGAAAACCCACAAGACCGGGAACGCTACCAGACGGTGTTCGCAGAGAATATCGGAGCTGTAGCCGCACCAACTGCGGGTTTCCATTTTACACCGGAATTGCTGGATCAACTCTCCGGAAGAAATATCCCGGTCAGCCGGGTTACCCTGACGGTTGGGCTTGGAACATTCCGGCCCGTCAAAGTGGACAATGTCCAGGATCATCAAATGGATACCGAATCATACGAAATCTCACCGGATACGGCACATGCCATCAACAGCTGGAAAAAAGCTGGAGGCCGCATCCTCGCCGTGGGCACCACTTCTGTCAGAACCCTGGAAGGCTGCTTCCGCAAATACGGTGAAATCAAACCTGTCAGGGATGAAACAGACATCTTTATTTACCCGCCACAGACATTTAACGTCGTGGACTTCCTTCTGACAAACTTCCACCTCCCGGAATCCACCCTCATTATGCTGGTTTCCGCCTTTGCCGGAAAAGACTTTGTTTTTGAGGCCTACCGGCAGGCAGTTGAACAGGCATACCGCTTCTATTCCTATGGCGACTGCATGCTGATTCTCTGAGGGAAGTGTTCTGTGCGCCTGCGGCGCCTGTGTTCTGACGGGAAAGAGAGAAAAGATTTTTACCGCAGAGAGCGCAGAGGGGGGACGAGCGGAAAGGGAATTAACACAAAGTCACGGAGTTACAAAGGACAGAAAGAAAAAGATATCTTCTCGCAAAGGCGCGAAGCACGCAAAGGGGGAAAAGGGCTGGCAACGCCAACGGCGCCTGTCCCCGCTCCCTCTCTTTCTAATTGACATTTAAGTCTCGGGCAATCTGGTGCCTTTCACTCCCTCCCCGAACTGAAGCTGCGGAATTGTATGCCTTAAATTAGAAAGCTAAGTCCTGGCTGCTTCGCAGGCCGGGAGAGATGGGGAACGCTATTCACCTGTTTCCATTTCTCCATTCTTTCGAGAACAACGTGGTGCATGCAGGCAGTGATGAGTGATGCCGTACCTCCGGCACTGTGATGAGTGATGGGTTGGGAAATGGAAACAGAGGGAAAGACCGGGGCCGATTGACCCCGAATTAATTTTTCTCTGTCTGGCGCGCTTGCAATTTGAAT
>CBEUWV010000118.1:0-6278 GCA_965546895.1 uncultured bacterium | reverse complement strand
ATTGCGCCTTTACCGAACCTTGATGGCACAGTTATTGCATCAATTCCGGAGTGTGAATGAAAAAATGGGAGGGCCTTACGATGGAAAAATGTAGATTAGTTCTACATATTTGGGAAATAGTCTGCATCGCATATCACATCGTCGGGCACTCGCAGATCTACAATGATTATCAATTGAAAACAATTTATCACATATATAAAACCAGGGGGGTTTCATGAGAAGGAAGGGATTTCAAATTGTACGCTTGGGGATAATGATTCTGACAATCACAGTATTTGCTGCGGTATCCGCATTTGCGCAGGTGAATGTTGCATTCACAGCGGAAACTACAGCTCTTTCGGTGGGCGAGACCGGTAGCTGGACGGTTACCGTAACCAATTCGGACGTGACAGACGTGACGGGTGGAACTCTGGTGGTAACGATACCGGATGATTTCACGGTGAGCAATGACGGTGGCGGAACCGAAGCGGGCGGACCGCCTCATACGCTGACCTGGACGGGGATCAATGTGAACGGCGGCGGCGGCACCGCTTCCTTCACCTTTGAGGCCCATCCCGATTGCGGCGCGGGCAGCGGCCAGACCATGTCGGCCGATTTCAACAGCGGCACGGCCACTGCCACATCTTCTTCCATCACGGTGACCTATCCGTTGATGAGCCTGGAGTTAGTGGACAGCGGAGGCGACACTGTGACAACCGCATCGGTGGGCGACAGTGTGACCTGGACCCTGACCATTGAAAACAACGGGACCGGGGACATGGTCACCGGGGCCGACCTGTCCTTTACCTTGGGAGCAGGGTTTTCCTTCACGTCTATCAGTAGTTCAACGGGTCACACCACGCCGGCTTCGCTGACGCCGGGCACGGCGGTCAACTGGAATACCGGAACCATCCTCGCAGGCGGCAGTGCCGTTTACAGCATCACCGGCACCGTCTCAAGCTGTAACCTCGATGAGCTGACGAACAACGTGACGGCGGACTGGTCCGATGGTGCCACCAACTGCAACACGGTTCAGCACACGGGCAGTACCTCCATTGAACTGGCTGTTCACGAACCGGCTGTTACCATTACTGTGAACAATCCGGGCCAGATTCCCTACTGTTCAGGCACGACGGCCTCCATTACGGTGGACAATACAGCCGGTGCCGGACCGGCTGAAAATTTCACTTTGAAGATGGCAGGCTGGCCGGCATCCTGGGCGGTGAGCAATGTGACCAACGGTGTGACCTGGGACAGTGCCTCGGCCACCTTCACATTACCGGATATAGCAGCCGGTAATGCCCTGACTTTTAATTTTGATGTCGATCCGGCAGCGGGCTGCTCGGTAACGGATTCCGCAACGCTGCTGTTTATGCCGGATTATACCAACGAATGCGGTGCCACTTGTGGAACCGAGTACTTCAATCCGGTGACCGGGCCCCAGACCTGGACCATGGAAGCGCCGGTTTCTCCGACGGTAACTGCCACCAAGACCGGCCCAACCAGCGTTCTGGTAGGTGATACGAACCTGAGTTACACGATTCAGGTGACTTACTCCGGTCCCAGTGATGTGCTGCCGTACACGGCAACGATTACGGATGACTATCCCGATGCCACCCAGATCGGACTTTCCTCCGGCTTCGTGGTCACAAACGCCGATGGCGGGACAGATGACGGTAGTACAATCACCTGGGGCCACACGTTTACAACCAGTCCGGAGACGGTGACCTACACGGTTGTGATGGATGCTCCCACTGATGAATGCGCCGCATTCAATACCTACAACAACAATGTGACAGTGGACAGCGTTCCCAACGATTGCCGGGGATGCCCCGGTGTCATTACCAGTGCGTCATTACCAATTTTTTTACCTGATACCTACGGACCGATTATGCAGTCTTCGTCCATCAATCCGGTTACGGCTGAGCCTGTGGACGTGTGTACGGATGCCACTTTTACGACCACATACACCTTTGATTCCGGTGCGCCGGCCAACTGGAACAATATTATTTTTAACAATGAAATTACTCCGGCAGGATTCACATTTGTCTCAATAAACAGTGTGATTGTGGATGGCAGCAATATGACAGCTGCTCTCGGTTCAGCCTTTCCACTTGACCTGACACCCCTGACTGCACAAATGACCGCCGGCCGCGTGGGACCACCGAACGGCGGAGCCACAGTTCAGGTGACGTATACCTACCATGTGGATAACACCGAGGGGGATTACTCAGCTCACTCATGGTTGACAGTCCCCGGTGTGGGGACTCAATGCGGAAGCTCTCCGCAATTTGACGTTTCGCATAGTTTTACCGTGGAGGGATCCGCCATGACGGTGACCTGCGGCGGCACCCCGGCACTGCTCAATGTGTGTGAAGAGCGGGATTTCACCATCACCATCGGGGGCAATGGCCGGACCAACTATGATGCAACGGTGACGCTGGATACAAAAAACAATTACAGCTATATCAGTACGGTAGGATTCTCCAATGTCGTGGACGCTTCCGGAAACACCATTTCAGCGTTCAACCCGACGGATAACGGGGATGGAACCTATACCTGGGACCTGGCCGGTGCCACACCGGATGGGAGTGGGGACATCCAGCCCCAGGGCGTGATCACGGTTCGGATGGCCCACAACTGCAGTACCAGCCCCACCGACTGGGGGGCATCTGGCCTGTACAACAATCGGTGTGAGAACGGCACCAATCCCCCGGTTCGCTCCACGGCCGACAGTGCCGCGCCGTTCTTGATGCTGGACGGGGGACCGACTTTTCGGTTGAACCCGGTATCCGTGTTCGCTTATTCTCCCAACGTGAGCGACCGAATCGAGATTATCAATGGCGGCAGTGGACCGCTCTACAATGTGGATGTGACCATTACCCTGGATACCGACGTGGAATACGCCGGCACCTATACGGTTGTAGCGCCATCCGACGCACCCGACCTGGTAACCGGAAATGCAGGGGACCACACCGTGGTTTTCCACTGGGACCAGATTGATCCTGGCAAAGCGAATTACCTGGACATGGACCTTCATGTCATCGGATGTGCCAACCTGAACATCACCGGCCAGTTGACATGGGGCTGTGGCGGGTCCGCCTGCGACACCGTGAATGCTTCTGCAGTGGTGAAGCTGCCGAGATCCGAGTTGCTGGTGGCTTACCATGACGGCCAGACCATTGACCCCTGTGACCTTCGGGACGCGGCCTTCCGAATCGATGTGGACAACAACGGGAAAGTAGATGCGTTCAATGCGAAGATCGTGGAGTTGCTGCCTCCAGGCGTTACCCTGGTGACAGGGAGTTCCGCATATACACACACGGGCGGATACGGGGCACTGACCGGTTCGCCTGGGATCACGACCACCACGGTGGGCGGTCGCCAGCAGGTGACCTGGGATTTCAGCTCGGTGCTGCCGGCCAACGGGGAAGGCGCTCCGGCGCTCAAACCCGGGAGTACCCTTCGGGTCGATTTTGATGTGGAGGTGGCAAACTGCAGTGCCGCGGACGCGTTCATGAGTTCCAACCGCCAGGCCGAAGCCCACGCGGAATTTGACCCACCCTGCAATACCGGCGGTTCCGGGAACACCGCTTCCGCCGGCCAGATTGTGACATCGGTCCCGGTGAATCCCAATGTAGCGGTGGCCAAGCAGGCCCGGAATATTACCAAGGGAACCGGGTGGGACAGCTCGGAAGTAGACGCCGACAGCGGTGATGTGGTGGAATGGCAGGTCACATACTCCTCCAACGGCAATTATACGGCTTCCAGTGTGATTCTGTCGGACACCATTCCAGCTAATACCACGCTGGTAGGAGGTTCTCTTACTTCCACCTGCGGTGTTACTGAGGCGAATTTCTTCGGTGCCGGGGAGGCCATAGGCAACATGAACGTTGGCAGTTCCTGTACTGTGACCTATCGAACCACCGTGAACGGATGTACATCCGGTGTCACTACCAATGCCGCGACAGCGGATTGGGGATGCTGCCCAGCTACTGCGGAGGCTGAGACAAACTCAGACACCGTGGATCTCAGAACCCAGCCGGTGTTCGGCGGGGGCCAGGTGGCGGTAACCCATACCGGTTGGACTACCTGTAACGGCACGGCAACTCTCACTTTGACCAATACCGGCGGCACGGCGTTTACCGACAGCATTGTGGACACTTTGCCCGTTGGCTACACCTATGACGCTACGGGGACCTGCACGATTAACGCGGCAAATACTCCCACTGGTGTAAGCCATGCCGCATTCGTGTGCGCACCGGCAGTAGCCGGAAATGTGCTAACCTGGGATAACACAAATATTGACTTTGTGGCACCTGGAGAAACTGTTACAATCTCCTTCACTGTCAAATCGGACGGAACGTACTGCGACACGACTGCTTCAAATGATGGATCAGATGTGGATGTACCCATCCCCAACCTGACCAACGGTGTGGCCTATAATTTCCACGATTCCTGTTCCAATGCACTGAACACATCGGCCAGCGATTCCATCAACCCGACGCAACCAGATCTGGATATCAGCGTCATACCAACTCAGCAGGTTGTGCAACCAGCCGGTTCAGCATCATGGACGATCACATTGACCAACGAAGGGGACGCCCCGGCTTCCAACATTACGTTAACCGATGTGCTGGGTAACGGCTTCACCTCTCCCTCTGACAACCAGACTGGGACTTGGGTCGGCAATACCGGCACGTGGACCATTCCTGGCCTGATCGCGCCCGGAGGAACCTGGACAGTTACAGTGAATGCTACTGTCGGGATCGGCTCTCTTTCCAACCATGCCACAGTGGAAGGGCAGTGCCTGGATGCCGGCGGTACACCCAATTGCACCTACACCCATGATGAAACCGACGCCTACACTGCGGGCTTTGTGATCAGCAAAACAGTGGATAAGGCCACAGCCAACGTAGGTGAACTGGTAACCTGGCATGTGCGGGCTGAATTCCTGAACACCGACCGGTTTCAGACTGTGAACCTGACCGACACGATGCCGGCTCACATGACATTTATCAATGCGGTTGTGGACCCGGAAGATGACCTTGCCGCAGGTGCACCTGTTGTGACAGGCGTTCATACGACCGGCCAGACATTGACCTGGAGTCCCGCCAATTTCAATGGGCACAAGATCTTTCACATGATTGTAACGGCCAGGATTGACAATGATCCAGCCAATGCGGGGGCAGGTACCACCGTTCTGACCAACGACTTTGACGCGAGTTTCGGGATTGATTTCAATGGGGATAGCGTAACCGATGCCACCTTCAGCGGTTCAGATTCCGTCTCAACCACCATTACGGAGCCGAACCTGTCCATCACAAAGAATATTTCTCCATCAACCGGGCTTCAGGCCGGGGACACGGTGACCATTACGCTGGATGTGACCAATTCCGGTGACGGCCCGGCCTACCGGGTGACCGTGGGCGATTTACTCAACGATACCGACAACGACGGGGATGTGGACGCCAATGATGTGGTGGTGTATGACACTGCGACAGCGGCAGCGGGAACAACACCGGCGGACTTTAGCTATGCGCTTTCCGGCGCCGGGGCAGGTGCCCAGGTGACATACACCTCCAATGGTGACAGCGGTATCGCACCGGGCGGTACCCGCCAGTTTATCTTCACAGTAAACCTGGCCAACTCGGTGATAACCGGTTCCAGCTATCCCAACCAGGCTACAGTACAGGGCTGGTCGCTGTTGCCCAGCGACAGCCAGTCCGGCAATACCCCCTATGACCGAAGCACATCGGGAAACGGTACCGACAGCATCAGCGTTGTGGGCTCCACCGCACAATCAAAAAGCATCACCACGACCTCCGAGGCATTTACATCCGGGACGAATCTTGCCGTAGGGGAAGTGGCCACCTACGAAATTCACTTTGAGCTTCCCGCCGGAACGACAAATAATGTGATCCTGTATGACCGGCTAACCAATCTCAGCGGAACAGCGTGGGGCGAATATGTGGCCGGGAGCGGCACATTGGCCCGATCCAATGTCGGGATAACCTGTTCAAATGATCCAGGTAGCATCAACACGACCGCAATTAACACACCGGTAAATGTGGACGCGGCCATTTCAACGACTGATGATGCCTCCTATCGACACATCCAGATTGCTCTGGGTGACGTGGCCAACACATCTGGAGCAGCGGCACAATATGTCCTGACCCTGAACGTGGTGGTGCTGAACAACGCTGTAACGAATGCTTCGGCGGCATTGACCGACCGGGGCCGTCTCCGCTACGCGGATGCCGCGGGATCCAACCACAACGTCTACACGTCAAACCTGA
>CBEUWV010000117.1:0-6341 GCA_965546895.1 uncultured bacterium | reverse complement strand
TCTGGCCTTGTGTTAAATTCCCTTTCTGCTCCGCCCTGTCTTCCTCAGCGGCCTCTTCCCCCTCTGCGCCTCTGCGGTGAAATCCCTTCGGGATGAGTAGGAGTAGGGGGCAGAAAAATCAGGGAAATGCCCGTTCTCTTCTCTGTCTTTCGGCCTGCGAAGCAGCCGGGACTGGAAACCTAATTAAAGGAATACAATTCCGCAATTCCATTCCGGGGAGGGAGATGATTCTCACCCCCGGAATGGGACGTTGGGTCCAGTCCGGGGACTGGATCCGTTTCCGCCGGGTGCGCACGATGACCGGATGCAAGGCGCAGTGACGACAGCGATGCCTCGGCGCATCGGTGAGGAGCTGGAACGCAGCAAACGGTCGTTGTCCTACCCGGCCCTGCGGGTAGCCGTTCTATGAAACCAGCTCTGCGTTGCTCGTTGTAACCGATGAACCACATCGCCTCCGCCTCGCGCCTTGATCTGATTCAATAGCCCAGGCTACGGAACCGAATTCAGTCCCCTGACTGGACCCTGGGATTGGGCCAGATGTCGGCGCTTGCGCGTGGAGCGTGGGAGGAATTGTACATGTGTACATGACGACAAGCGGAAGGCGTGTAAGCCAGCAGATGGCCCGAGACTTGAGCGTCGCTTGAAAGGGAGGGGTAGGTGTCCTTTTGCAGTGCATTTGCCCCAGCGAACCCACATTTCATAAAACGCAGTTTTATGAAATAGGAAGCAAAAATGGAAGTGAGGTGCTGAGCTTGCTCAAAGTGCCTTGCTTCCATTTTTGCTTCCGTACTGCCGACGTAGGAGACGGTGCGGGTTCGCGGCCCCCGGCACTTTGTTCGTTCACACCAAACTTTTTTTGCTTTTTCGCTTTACTTTTTAGTAATGTTTGCTATATTGTTTATAGGAGGTTTGAATATGAATTTTACAGCATTGCAGACAAACGGGCTGAAGTTGATGCTATCCATTGCGCAAATGAGCAACGGGAAACCGGTTCAGGCACCCGTCCTCGCTGAGTGCGAAAACCTGAAGGTCGGTTATGTGGGGAAAATTCTGTTCAAACTTCGAAAAAGCGGTCTGATTCAGGCAGCCAGAGGCAAAAATGGGGGATATCTATTATCAAAAGATGGAGAAGAAATTTCCGTGTTTGATGTTTTAAAGGCCCTGGAAGTGAAGGAGTATGACAGTCAAATCTGCCCGAATCTCCGGAAGGACAGTTCCTGTTCCCATTCAGCGGATTGCGGATTGCGACCCGTAATGAAATCCATTGATCGCTATATCGAAACACTCACCTCTTCTATCTCTCTTACTGCTCTGCTTCATGATGAGAAGGAGATGATGAAGCGGCTTAGCCAAATGAAAAAGTAAAGCCGCTACGAAATAAAGCTCGCGCTAAAAAAGGAGAATTGAAATGTCACTTTTATCTATACGCAACTTTTCTGTTCAAATTGATGACAAGGAAATACTGCATGACCTAAACATTGATCTGGAGGAAGATACCCTCACGGTGCTGATGGGTAAGAATGGAACTGGAAAGTCTACCCTTGCCTACGCATTGATGGGCCATCCCGCCTACCGGGTCCCTGCCGGCGAAGCAATTTTCGAAGGCATCTCCGTCATCGGGCTTTCCCCTGACAAAATAGCAAAAATGGGGATGTTTCTCGGCTTCCAGCAGCCCATCGAGGTTCCCGGTGTTACCGTAGTGAAATTTCTTCAAACCGCAACTCGTGCGCTGAATCATGGCGAATTGGACTATGATGCCTTCCAGAAAGAGCTTCTTTCAGTACTGGAAAAACTCGGAATTGACCAGAGCTTTCTGTATCGTTATTTAAATGACGGCTTTTCAGGCGGTGAAAAAAAACGCCTGGAAATACTCCAGCTCCTGATGCTGAAACCCAGACTGGCTATTTTAGATGAACCGGATTCCGGTCTTGACGTGGATGCGATGAAGGTAGTGGCTAACGGCATCAATATGGCTCGCGAGAATAAAACCGCAATTCTTCTCATCACCCACTACAAACGCCTGTTAAATTATCTCAACCCGGATCGCGTTGTAGTCCTCGCTGACGGAGCTCTCGTCAGGGACGGCGGTATGGAACTGGCGGATAAAATCGAATCGGACGGGTATGATTTTCTTATTAGCAGGATATCGTGAACCGGGAGGTGGAGACCATGAAAGACAACTTCACAACGATTAACGAAGAATACAAATATGGCTTTTCCAATCCCGAGGACTACCTGTACAAGGCACCGGCGGGACTGAATGAAGATATTGTACGGGCCATTTCCGCAATGAAAAAAGAACCGAAGTGGATGCTCGATTTTCGCCTGAAAAGCTATAAAAAGTTTATGGAAATGCCAATGCCCTGGTGGGGAAATCAGGAAATCATCAAGGCTATTGATTTTTCAAAAATTCACTATTTTGTAAAGGCCCGGGGTGGTACCACATGGGACGATGTGCCGACGGATATTAAAGATACATTTGAGAAACTGGGGATCCCTGAAGCGGAACGAAAATTTCTGGGCGGTGTAACAGCCCAGTATGAGTCAGAGGTTGTATATCATTCCATGAAAGAAGAATTCTCAAAGGAAGGCATTGTTTTCCTTGATATGGATTCGGCTCTCCGGGAATATCCGGAGCTGGTTAAAAAGTACTTTGGGACCGTAATCCCATACACGGACAACAAGTTTGCGGCCCTCAACTCTGCCGTATGGTCCGGGGGAAGTTTCATCTATGTCCCCAAGGGGAAAAAAGTGGACACCCCGCTGCAAGCCTATTTCAGAATCAATGCTAAAAATATGGGACAGTTTGAACGCACACTGATTATTGCAGATGAAGCTTCCGACGTTCATTACATTGAGGGATGTACCGCACCTTCATACTCTGCCGATTCGCTGCACGCGGCAGTAGTGGAATTGATCGCTTTAGATGGCGCGAAAATCCGGTATTCCACGATTCAGAACTGGTCCAACAACGTTCTGAATCTCGTGACCAAACGGGCAGCGGCTTACAAAAATGCTGTTGTGGAATGGGTGGACGGAAATATCGGATCCAAATTGACCATGAAATTTCCTGCCGTCCTTCTTAAAGGTGAGGGCGCACATGGAGAAATCCTTACAGTCGCCATGGCCGGAAACGGACAACATCAGGATAGCGGAGCAAAGGTTTTTCACCTGGCACCCAACACCACGTCCCGCATAATTTCAAAATCAATTTCAAAGGGAACCGGACGGGCATCTTATCGGGGCTGGGTCAAGACCGTTCCCGGTGCCAAAAACTGCGTATCCGACGTCCGCTGTGATGCGCTGATGTTCGGAGATGAATCCCGAAGTGACACTTATCCACGAATGGAGATTTTTGAACCATCCACTAAATTAACTCATGAAGCAACGGTGTCCCGTGTACAGGATGATCAGCTGTTCTACCTGATGAATCGGGGACTCTCCGAAACTGAGGCCTCTTCATTGATTGTCAATGGATTTCTTGAGCCGTTTACGAGGGAACTTCCCATGGAATACGCAGTGGAGCTTAACCGCCTGATCGCCCTGGAAATGGATGGATCCATTGGCTGAACTTTTAGGAAAATTGATATGAATATTAAAGCAGACTTAGACCGTTTCCCAACCCGCTTGCACGAAGACTGGCGGTATTTCCGAATGAAAAAGGAAGATTTGAAGAATTATCTCGAAACAGGACACCTTACCCATTCCGGCACACGTGATGCCCTGGATGATTCGGCGCTCAGACAATTTGACAGCGTTTCAATGAAAGAAGTGGAAGCACTTTTCCGTCACGCTGCTTTTCAGTTTCAGGATGACACCTTTTCTCAACTCGTGAAAGTACATGCCACTCCCGGCATCATGGTTCTGCAGGGAACGCCCGAGGTTCCCGAAATCCTACTCGCAACTGAAAAAGAGAGAGAAGTTCACCCGGCCGATATTCGCATCCTGCTGAACCCCGGTATTAACGCGGAATTGACAATCAAAATAGAAGCTTCGGCAGCCAACAGTCTTATCAGTTCTGAGATACGGGTTTATCTGTCGGAGAATTCGTCTTTGAAACTGAACCTGGCATCCTCTGCATCTGAAGGCTCCTTCGCAATGATTCGAACCCGCGCACAGTTGGCAGAAAACGCAAAACTGCTGTTTTCCAATCTTCAGACACCGAACGGAAGTGTCCGAAGTGAGTCCCATTTCAACTTGACAGGCCCGGGCGCAGATTTAAAACTTCACCAGGCGGTGATTGCAGACGGTTCAGCCATCAACGATACCGTATTGAAAGCCATTCACTCCGCCCCTGAAACTACATCCGATATGCATACCATCACATATGCAGGCGGGAAAAGTCGCTCTGCTCTCAATGGTCTGATTCACGTAAAGCCCGGCAGCGAAGACGTTGGTGCTTACCAGCAGGCGAGAAATTACATTCTTTCACCAAAGGCGTTTTCAGTCGGATATCCCCAATTGGAAATCGAAAACCAGAATGTGTCCTGCTCCCACGGTACGACCATGCACTCCTTTGACGAAAATCAGCTCTTTTACCTGAACTCCCGAGGGATCTCCCCGAAAGAGGCAAAGCAGATGATTCTCAGAGGCAATCTGGATTATTTTTTCCGCAGAATGAACGAGCCCCAGAAGAAACAATTTCTGAAAATGGCGTATACTGTCATAGAAAAATTGTCGATTTAAGACTCAAAAGGGGGAATTTCTATGTTAGAAGGTGTTCAGAATGATTTCCCGGTCCTGAAGAACCACCCAGGTCTGGCGTACCTGGACTCGGCCGCTTCCACTCAGAAACCGTCCATTGTACTGGACGCCATGGATCACTTCTATCGTTTCAATTATGCGAATATTCACCGGGGTGTTTACAGCCTCAGTGAACAAGCCACCGCATCTTATGAAGCGGCCCGTGAACGCATCGCCCGGTTCATTCACGCCAAATCACCCGAAAATCTGGTCTTCACCCGAAACGCCACCGAATCCATCAATCTCGTAGCCGCAACTATTGGTGAAAGCATGGTCAGGAAGGGAGATGAAATCGTCGTCACCATCATGGAACATCACGCCAATTTTGTCCCCTGGCAGCAACTGGCATTGAAGAAAGGTGCCACACTGAAAGTTGTGGGAATCGACCGTGAGACCCTTGAACTGAACATGGCCGAACTGGCATCCGCGATTACGGACAAAACTCGTTTTGTCTGCTGCACCATGGCATCCAACGTACTTGGTTCCACCCCGGAGGTTGCCGAAGTTGCAAGACTGGCACGAAAACATGGGGCATTGACCGTATTCGATGCAGCGCAGTTCGTCCCTCACCATGCACTGGATATTACCCGCTTTGAACCTGATTTTCTTGCTCTGTCCGGCCACAAAATGCTGGGAGCGGACGGATTCGGCGTACTCTACGGAAAATCCGAACACCTGGCTTCTATGCAGCCCTTCATGACAGGTGGCGACATGATTGAGAACGTCACCATAGAGAAAACAACATACTCACAGCCTCCCCAGAAATTTGAAGCAGGAACTCCCTTCATGGCCGGTGCAATTTCCCTGCACTCTGCCATTGATTACCTTGAAAACATTGGATTGGATCGGATACAGCAACATGAAACCGAACTTGCCCGACTCGCCGACGAAAAACTCCGCGCCATGGGCAAAGTCCGTCTCTACAGGAACGCAAACCATATCCACAACGGCATCCTGCCATTCAACGTGGAAGGTGTCCACCCCCATGACGTGGCAACAATTCTTGGAGATATGGATATCTGCGTCCGGGCTGGTCACCACTGCGCCCAGCCTCTCATTCACTATATGGATGAAATAGCAACAATACGGGCGAGCTTCTACCTCTATAACACGGAGGAAGATGTGGAACGACTGGTTGCCGGAATACAAAAGACACTGGAGGTTTTCCACAAATGACCATGCAACTGGATAACATGTACCGGGACCTCATCCTTGACCACTACGAACACCCGAGAAATTGCCACGAATTGAACCACACTGACCAAACAGAGGAAGGATTCAATCCCCTTTGCGGTGACCATGTAGACATTCAGTTTGAACAGGATGGCAGAACAATCACTGACATTTCCGTCTGCACAAAGGGATGTGCCATCTGCACTGCCTCCGGCTCCATCATGTCCGACATTCTCAAAGGTCTTTCCGTTGATGAAACGAAAAGCATGGTGGAAAAAGTGAAAGCGTTTCTCACTGGCGACCGGGATATTGATCCTTCAGAATGGCCTGCCAGCCTGCAAGCCCTTTCCGGGGTTCGGAAATTCCCCATTCGTATCAAATGTGCCCTTCTCCCTTGGACCACCGCCGAACTGGCTCTGAATAAG